>CAZEZD010000026.1:14897-17160 GCA_964516115.1 uncultured Hyphomicrobiales bacterium | reverse complement strand
CCGACGATGGCAACACGAATGGCGGACTGTGACACGAACGATCTCCAAGAGCTCTCGCCGATGGGTCCGGCCGAGCGCGGCTCCTTATACTGCATTGTCGCGCCATTTGAAGCGTTTCCGTCAGAATCATGACAGGCAAAACCGGCCTTTCCGGCAGAGCTGGCCTGCAAGCGAAAACCGGGCGGGCGAGCGGGCGCGACGGAGCCGTCAGGTCGATCGGTCGAGGCCTGTCTGGTCCACTTTGCGGGGATTGAGCGGTGAGTCGGTGGACGGCAAGCGGGGCGCGTGGACATGCCGGCGCCGGCGCGGCTATGGCTGTGGGCTGCGGACCTCCGGGAGTGAACCGTCACCGTGAAGATCGCCTTTGTCAGCGACTGGTTTCTGCCGCGCCTTGGCGGCATCGAATTGCAGATGCGCGATCTGGCGCGCGTACTGACCGACCGCGGGCATGAGGTGCACATCGTCTGCGGGGTTCCGGGCGATTCGGTCGTGGACGGCCTGCCGGTGCACCGGCTGGGCGGCTTCCGGCTGCCGGGGTTCGGCATCGCGGTGACGCCCGGCGTCTTCGCCGCGCTTCGCCGCGCGATCGATGAGGGCGGCTACGATGTCGTCCATGTCCATGCCGGCAATGTCGCGCCCGTTGCCCACCATGCCATGCAGCATTGCATCCGGCGTCGCATTGCCTGCGTTGCGAGCTTTCATTCCGTCCTGAAATACTACGACGTCCCGCTCATGCTGCTCGACGCGCTTCACGGCTACAGCCGGTCGGCGATCTGCTTCGGCGCCGTATCGACGGTCGCCGCGGCTGCGCTCCGTCCGCTGGTCAAGGACAAGCCCGTCACGGTGATCGCCAACGGTGTCGATCTGTCGTGGTGGCGAAAGGATGGGCCTGCCCCTGGGGCGTCGTCCGGTCCGGTCGAATTCATCTCGGTGACCCGCCTGCAGAAGCGGAAGCGTGCCCGGTGGCTGGTGAAGGCCTTCGCCCGGGCGGTCGAGGGCCTGCCGGCCGATGCCGCGCGGCTGACCATTGTCGGCGACGGCGATGAGATGAGCGCGATCGCAGGCATTATCCGGCGCGCCGGGCTCGCCGGTCAGGTCAAGCTCGCCGGCCGGCAATCGCGCGAGGCCATTCGCGGTCTGTTGCACCGCTCGGACGTCTTCGTCCTCGCGTCACGGCTGGAAGCCTTCGGGATCGCCGCGCTCGAGGCGCGGGCAGCCGGCCTTCCGGTCATCACCATGGCCCAGTCGGGCGCGCGCGATTTTCTCACCGCCGGAGAGGATGCGCTGCTGGCCGCCGATGATCGCGAACTCGCCGATCATCTGCGGCGGGTGATCCTCGACGTTCCCCTGCGCCGCAGACTGTCCGAGGCGGCATCAAGGCCCCTTCCTGGCGTCGGCTGGACGGATATAGCGCCCCTCTTCGAGGCGGAATACCGGTCTGCGATCACGGCTGTCGGCTGAGGCGCCAACGTCAGGGCGCCGCCGGGGACCTGGTCTCGCGCGGTATGGCCCATGCCGGATAGAGGGCGATCAGCAGCGATGTGGCGAAAGCCACGCCATGCTGCAGGAAAGCGGCGGCAGCGGCGATGGGCAGCGGTATGCCGAGATACTGGTAGGAGAGAATCACCGTCGCCTCGAACACGCCGAGATTGCCCGGCGAGATCGGCGCAAGCGTCGCAAGGCTCAGGGCCGCCACGACCAGAACCGCACCCGCCAGGCTCGGCTCCATCCCGACGGCGATCTGAACGGTCAATGCGACGGCGACTTCCGACGCCTTCTTGGCGAAGGCCAGCAGGACGACGGTGAGGCCGAGCCAGGGACGGCGCATCGGCTCCAGGTGATCGACGAAATCGGCGAGGAGCCGGACGATCCGGGCGGGCTTCTCCCCCAGCCCGATGGCCAGTCGCCTCAGACGCGCGCCCCCATGAGCAGCAGCGAGAAGGGCCAACGTGAAGAGAACCATGACGCCGGAGAGTGACAGGAGCCCGGTGCGCAGCCAGTCGGGAACCGGCACCAGGACCGAGGCTAGGGCCAGAATGCCGACCTTGGCGATGCCGGTCAGCAGCTGGTCGACGGTGTAGAGCGATGCGGCGGCGGTCGCCGGCAGGCCGCCGCGCATGATGAGAAAGCCGACGGCGGCGACGACGCCGGCCATGGGAAGCGACACGTTGGCGGTTCCCGTCAGGGCGGTGACCTGGGCCATGCGGTCGAAGCTGGGGCGGTGCGCCGCGGGCGCGAGCAGCCACCATTGCAGAACCCAGAA
>CAZEZD010000026.1:0-14887 GCA_964516115.1 uncultured Hyphomicrobiales bacterium | reverse complement strand
CCTCCGCCCAGGGAAGGGCATAGGCGGCCACGGCGAAGAAGGCAGCGAGGACCGACCAGCCGATGATCCACCATATGCGGCGCGGCGGTCGGGGCGGCGTGGGCGAGGTGTCCGCCGAGGTCATGCCCCGCTGCCTCGCGCCTGCGCGCCCATCTCGCGCATGGTCATGAAGGTGGCGCCGCGCGCCTTGAAGAACCCGATCACCGAGGCGAGCGCATCCAGTGCCGGCTGGCCGGTACGAAAGCGGCAATCATAGCGCAGCGTCGACTGGCGGAAGTCGACGAACTCCCAGGGATGGACGAACAGCACGACGGGGTCGGCGAGGCGGCCGAGGAAGTACTCGCGGAGGAGGCGCGGAATGCGCAGGGCGCTGGAGGTGATCGAGGCCGGAATGCGGACCAGTCCGGGGGCATTCTCTTCGCCCGGCACGTCCTTCTTGTAGAGAGCCTGGGAGGAATCGAGGAGGAAGCCCTCCTCCTGCAAGAGATCGAGATAGTGTCCGGGAAAGCGCAGATAGGGCGCGCGGAACGAGGTGATCTCGCCGAAGTCGCGAAGACGTCGGGTCGATTCCTGGATCTCCCGGCGCGCGCTGTCCCGCGACATCCAGTCGAAGCGCTGGTGACTGACGCCGTGGCAGGCCAGTTCATGCCCCGCGTCGACGATGGAACTGACGGAACCGGGGTGCAGGCGGGCGGTCTCGCCGGTCGTGAACCACGTCACCGGGATGGCCTCGCGCCCGAACAGCTCGAGCAGGCGCGGTGCGCCTTCCGTCACGCCCCGCCAGGTCCACAGGAACGGCGGGCAGTCGGGTTCCATGTCGACGGTGAGCGCGACGCGCAGCGGGGAGGGAGCGGACATGCCGGTGCTCTTAGAGCATTTCCATGGCGAGGGGGAGGGCTACAGGTCCCGACCCCGTCGCGCCGCGCGTCACCAGAACTCGTGGAACGCGGCGATGGCCTCGAGGTCGTTGGCGCCCGAACTGTTGGGTCCGAACGTCAGCGCAGCCAGACCCGAGGCGCGCGTCTCGATCGGCAGCCCCCGTCCCGGGATGACGAGGCGCTGCACGCCGCGCCGCGCCAGATGCCCGGAGAACCAGACGTCATCGACGAAACGCACCGAGGGCGGAAAGCCGGAGAAGTCGTGCACGGAGGCATCGAACGACCCCGGCGGCACCAGATAGCCCCAGGTGCCGAGCAGGATGTCGACGGGTTCCGGGCGGGTCAGCGCCGTTGCGAAGATGTGCGGATAGTCCTTGGGGTGGGCGTCGGCGACGATCCTCCACCCGCGCCAGCCGATGGCGGCCCGCGGCAGCCGCCTGTGCCAGGCCAGCATCTGCGCGATGAAGTCGTCGGGATAGATGACGTCGTCGTCGACCACCAGAATGGCGGCATCGGGCTCGGCGAGCAGGGCGGGCAGCAGCTTGGTCGCCGGACCCTGGTCGGTCGCGGCGATCACGTCGATGCCGGGCATGGCCGGCGCGAAGGGGGGATAGGGCTTGCCGGAGCGCCACGAGACTTCGGGGCGCGCCAGGACGATCCGGTCGGCCGGCTCCGTCTGCGCCTGCAGGCTGCGCAGCACCGGGCCGAGCTGGTCCATGCGCTCGGGCACCGTGGTGAGGGAGACGACGATGCGCTCCGGCCGGGGAGACGGCGGGCGGAGGGGGCTGCCGCCACCGTTCATCAGCTGACGCGCGCGGGCGTGGTCGCGATAGAGGCGGGCCGGCGTCATGCGCCTGAACCGCATCAGGGCGTTGCGGACCTTCATCAGCATGGAGCGGCTCCGGCTCCCGCGTCGCAGGTCGTCGCCCCCGCAAGAACGCGCCGGCTCCCAGCGAAGGATGTCACCGCGCCGACCTGTTCGACATCGCCATGACGAAATCGGTCAGAGCGAGCGGCAGATAGTTCTGCAGGCCGATCGACAGGCGCAACTGCCAGGGGAAGACGCACTGGCGACTGCCGCGGGCGATGTCGCGGGCGACGCGTTGCGCCGCCTTCTCCACCGGCCAGCAGAAGGGCCTGGGCATGTCCAGCGACCGGCTCATCGGCGTGTCGACGAAGCCGGGCAGAACGTTCGTCACCCGGACGCCATGCTGGCGCACCAGGCGGCGCAGGGCGTCGCCGTAGATCTGCACCGCCGCCTTCGAGGCGCAATACACCGGCGACTGGGGCAGGCCGATGGCGCCGGAGATCGAGCCGATCAGCGCGATCCGGCCGCGCTTCCTCGCCGTCATCCGTGGCAGCAGCGGCGTGACGGAGTTGATCACCCCGACCGTATTGACCGCGACGATCCTGCGGGCGAGCGGACCATCCTCGCCCGAGGTGCCGGGAACGACGGCAGAGCCGCCCATTCCCGCATTGGCGATGAGGATGTCGACCTCCTGCGCATCGTCGCGCGCGATCAGCCATTGCTCCATGGCCTCGGCATCTGTGACGTCGACCTGGGCGGTCTCCACCACCGCGCCCCTGGCCTCGCAGAGCTGCCGGATCGCCGCCAGCCGCTCCGCGTCGCGTCCGGCGAGCGACAGCAGGATTTCCGGCGCGGCGTAGTGCTCGGCCAGCGCCCAGCCGAGACCGCTGGTCGCGCCGGTGATCAGCACGTGCTCGGTCGGCCGCGGTGCAGGGCCACCGCCCGTTTCAGCTTGTTGCATGTGATTCCTTGCAGATTCCGTTCGAGTCGCGTTCTGGACTAGTGACGCTCCGGGCTGTACACCGCGGGCGATCCGCGCCCGTCGTCCCGGGCGAACCACAGAGAAGTGCCGCCGCTCCCATGGTTCTCCAGCAGTCGAGCACAATGCCAGTCGTCATCGAGCCTGTAAACACGAAGGCCGCCCTGGCTGAGTTCATGCGGCTTCCGGGCCTGCTCTACCGCGAATTTCCAGCCTATGTGCCGCCCCTGACGATGGACCGGAAGGGGTTCCTCGATCCGGCCAAGGCGCCGCTGTTCAAGCATGGACGGGCGCAGTACTGGATCGCCCGGCGCGGCGGCGCGGCCGTCGGACGCATCTCCGCCCAGATCGACGAGGCCCAGCCGGCGGCGACCTTCGGCGATGCCGGCCTGTTCGGATGCCTCGACGCGATCGACGATCCCGCTGTGGTCGAGGCGCTCCTCGCCGTCGCCACCGACTGGTTGCGCGAACAGGGCAAGACCCGGGCCGTCGGTCCCTGCCTCCTGTCGATGAACGAGGAGCCGGGCCTGCTGGTCGAGGGACAGGACGAGCCGCCGCTCATCATGGTGCCCTGGCATCCGCCCTATCTCGAGCGGCACGTCCTGGCTGCGGGTTTTTCGGCCTGCCGCGATCTCCACTACTGGCGGCTGGAGCACATCGAGGATCACCTGCGCACGCTGAACGAGCGCCGCCGTGCCATGACCGCCGCCGCCATCACAATCCGCCCGCTCAACATGCGCGACATTCCCGGCGACATCGAGATCATGCGTCTCGTCTACAACGACGCCTGGAAGGACAACTGGGGCTTCGTGCCGCTCGAGCCCGAGGATCTCGCGGGCCTGAGCCGGGACATGAAGCCCTTCGTCCGGCCTGAACTCGGCATGATCGTCGAGCGGGCCGGCAAGACGGTGGCGGTGGCGATGATCCTGCCCAATCTCTTCGAGATCACCGCCGACCTCGGCGCCGATCCGAGCGTTCTCGGCTGGGCCAAGCTCGGCTATCGCACCTTCTTCCACAAGTTCTCGACCGGTCGCATCATCCTGCTCGGCGTGCTGTCGGAGTTCCGCCAGAGCGTGACGGGCGCCATGATCGCCATGGCCATGGTGGACGAGATCATCACCCGCTTCACCAACTACAACAACGATCTGAAGTGGGTCGAGGCGGGGTGGGTGCTCGACAACAACGAGCCCCTGCGCAAGCTGTTGCGGCAGTACGGCTTCTCGATCGCGCGGACGCTGCGTCTCTACGACCGGGAACTGGGCGCCGGCTGACACGCGCCGGCCCGCGGCCGGCGTTGCCGGGGGTCAGGACCGGGTGAGGTGCGCCAGATGGCGCGCGGTCGCATCGACCGTCCGCCGGATCTGGTCTTCCGTATGCGTGCTGCTGATGAAGAAGCGCAGCCGCGCCTTGTTCTCGGGAACGGCCGGGAAGCCGATGGGCAGGGCGAGAATCCCCTCGCCGAGCAGCGCCCTCGACAGCTGGACGGCCAGTCGCCCGTCACCCGTGATGATCGGCATCACCGCCGAGTGCGGATGTGCGTCGCCGATATCGAGGCCCCGTTCCAGTGCGAGCGCGTGGAACAGTTGGGTCCGCGCCCGCAGGAGGGCGACGCGCTCGGGCCGGTCCCGGAGAGTCCGCAGTGATCCCAGGGCGGCCCCCGCGTTGGCCGGCGTCATGCCGACGCTGTAGACGAAACCGGGAGCGGTCCGCCGCAGATAGGTGATCAGGTCGCGCGCGCCGGCGATGTAGCCGCCGCAACTGGCGAACGACTTGCTCAGCGTCCCCATCCACAGGTCGACACTGCTGCCCGGCGTACCGAAATGCTCGCCGATCCCGCGGCCGCTCGGCCCGAGGACGCCGATCGAGTGAGCTTCGTCCACCATCAGCAGGGCGTTGTGGCGCTTCTTGATCTCGATGAGGCGGGGAAGGTCGGCGATGTCGCCGTCCATGCTGTAGATGCCTTCGACGACGATCAGCGCCTGTCGAGCGTCCTTGCGCCGCCGCTGGAGGATGTTGTCGAGCGCATCCGGGTTGTTGTGCGGAAAGGGCACGGTCAGCGCCCCCGACAGCTTCGCGCCTTCCTGGACGCTGGCATGGATCAGCGAATCGTAGACGATGAGATCGTCCTTGCCGAACAGGTGACCGATCGTGTCGACGTTCGAGGTGAAGCCACCCACGAAGACGACGGAATCTTCCGCGCCGACCCATTCGGCGAGCGCCTGCTCAAGCTGCCGGTGGATCGGTCGCTCGCCGGAAACGACGCGGGACGCCGACACGGAGGTTCCATAGGTGTGGATCGCGTCGATCGCTGCTTGCGAGACGGCGGGATCACCGGACATTCCGATGTAGTTGTAGCTGCAGAAATTGGTCAGCGTTTCGCCGTTCGCTTCCGCAATGGCGCTGTTGACGCCGTCGAAGCTCCTGAACATCAGGTCTCCAACCCCCTCTTCGGAGGCGGCCTCATAGACCTGGCGGAGGGCATCGTACTCGGCCGGAAAGACGTATTTTCCCGTCGGGGTAGCCGACCCCGCCTGGCTCCGCTCCCTCAGGAGCTTCTCGAGAAGTGCACGCTTCTGCTGCGCCGAGAGGGCAGCGAGCGCATTCCTGGGATCATCCATTGCCCATCTCTTCGGTGACGAGCTCCCGAAGCAGGGCGTCGACTTCGTTGTCGTTCAGTTCGTCGACGCTGCGCCGTTCGGACTGCGCCTTCGCCGGCTGAGGGGACGCCTCGGCGTCATCCGATTCCGGCGCGGTCTCCCCCGCACGCGCTCCCAGAACCTCGGCGATCTCCCGCACGAGTTCGGCGGTGGTCGCGTCGGCGCGCAGCAGCGACATGCGCGAGAAGCCGTAGCCGGTGGCGCGTTCGATGGCCACCGTGAGTTCCACGGCCATGAGCGAATCGAAGCCGAGGCTCTGCAACGGCCGGTTCAGGTCGAGGGTGTCGGGGTCCGTTCCGAGGACGCCGGACACCTCCCGCGCGAGGATGATCTGGAGCTGCCTGTACCGCTCTTCCGGCGTCGCATTGCCGTCGAGGCGGCTTTCGGACTCGCTCGTGGCGCCCTTCTCTACGCCCGGGCTGGCCGTGCTCGCCCCCAGGAACTGGAAGCGTGGCGATGTCGAGACCGTCCGCGAGAACTGCTTCAGCGTCGTCCAGTCCATCGATGCGGCGTAGAGATTGGTCACGCCCGCGCGCAAGCCGTGCGACAGGGCAATCCAGGCCTGCTCAAGCTTGAGGTCGAAGGCGCCCTGGCGACGGAGCACGCCCCGTACGCCCTCGTCGCGGGCGACGTAGCCGATGTCGGCGATGGCGCCCCAACTGATCGACACAGCAGGTAGCCCGTTCGCGCGACGATGGCGGCAGAGAGCCTCAAGATATTCGTTCGCAGCCGCGTAGTTCGCCTGGTCGCGATTGCCGACCAGTGCCGACAGCGACGAGTAGCAGACGAAGAAGTCCAGTGGCTGGTCGAGCGTGAACCGGTGCAGGTTCCACGCCCCGTCGACCTTCGGCCTGAGGACCGCCTGGATATGCTCGGAGGTCATCCCCAGGATCGGGCCGTCGCGCAGCACCATCGCCGCATGGACGATGCCATGCAGGCGCGGCCATTCGCTGCCGAAGCGGCGGACGAGAGCCTCGACCTGTCCGGCATCCGAGACGTCGGCCGCCACGGTCTCGACGTGGACGCCCGCCGCGCGCAGATCGGCGAGGGCGTCCTGCGCTTCGGGGGTCGCCGCGCCCCGGCGGCCAACGAGAACCAGATGCCTGGCGCCGTTCGAAGCCAGCCAGCGCGCCGTCGACAGGCCGAATCCGGAAAGTCCGCCCGAGATGAGATAGCTTCCCTGATCCGTCAGCGCGACGGGCGCCGCCGCGGGAGCCATGTCCACCGTGCTGTCGGTGAAGGTCGCCACGAACTTCCCGATATGCGCGGCCTTGCGAAAGCTGCGAATGGTTTCGCCGATCCGCTCCACCGGCGCACTGCGGTAGGGAACCGGCCGCAGCGTATCGTTTTCGAACAGGGGCGCGATCTCTTCGAGCAGTCCCGTCATGTAGTCGTGGTCGGCGGCCGCCATCACACCGAGGTCAAAGGCCGAGAACATCACACCACTCTGCAGGGCAGCATAATCCAGCTGCGCTCCATAATGCATGTTCCTCAGATCGACGAGGCGTCCGCTGCCGGGCCGCAACAGCCTGAGGTTGTCGCGGTTCATCTCCGCTGACAGCGTGTTGAGAATGACATCAACGCCGCGGCCACCCGTTGCCGCCAGAATCTCGTCGGCGAAATGGGTCGTCCGGGAGTCGCCGACATAGTCGATGCCGAGCGCGTGGAGGTAGTCGCGCTTCTCGGCGTTTCCTGCTGTCGCGAAAACTCTGGCGCCCAAGGCGCGTGCGACCTGGATTTCGGCCAGTCCGAGGCCGCCCGCGGCCGTGTGCACGAGCACCGCCTCACCGGGAGCGATCCGTGCCTGCCGCTTCAGTGCCTGATAGGCTGTCAGGAAGACGACGGGGAGCCCCGCTGCATCCTCGAACGAAAGGTTCGCCGGCATGCGGACAAGGAGCCGTGCGTCCGCATTGATGGGGTTCGACAGACTACCATCGATCAGCCCGACAAAATTGTCACCAGGGGCCAGGCGGTCCACGCCCGGTCCCACCGCGACGACGACGCCCGCACCCTCCAGGCCGGGACTGTCGGAACCGGCCTCAAGCAGGCCGACCTGCCGCGCAAAGTCCTTGTAGTTCAGGCCGGAAGCCCGCATCTGAACCTGCACCTGGCCGGGACCAGGCGGGGTGGCCGCCGTTTCCCGGAACACCAACCCATCCGGAGCTCGCCTTTCGCGGGTGATCCGGAAGCCCGTCGTCTCTCCGTCCGTCCTGCGCCGGTTGCGATGGGGAATGACACGGCTGAAGAACATGTGGTCGCCGCGCAGCGCGACATCGTCCTCGGCGCCTCTGCCGATCAGGAGCCGCGCCAGGGCGGCGAGTTCGGTCGCACCCGGCACGGGGCTCAGATCCGCTAGGCGGGTGTTCAGTTCCGCATGCTCGGATGTCACGACGCGTGCGAATCCACGCACTTGCGCCTGATGCAGGGAAAGGCTCTGAAGCCCGCCGACGCTCTCCGCGCCGTTGGTGACGATCCACAGGTCGGGCCGCTCGCGCCAGGACTGTTCGGCGAGGACCCTGACGACGTCGCGCAAATTCTCGCAGGCGAGGGTGCCGGCGTTCGAGGGCTGGTCCTCGTTGCCGCCTGGTTGCGACAGGTTGCGCATATCGACGACGACCGGGGCGGTCATGGCGACACCGCCCGCCGCCAGAATGGCAGGCCGGAGCAGGCTGTCGCCCCCAAGGCCCGGCGTGACGACACTGACATCGGTCCCGAGCGCGCGAAGAGCAGCGGCAAGACCGTCCGCGACGCCGATCGCGTCCGCGAGCAACACGACGGGGGTCTCGGTCGCGGCCGCGCGCAGTTCGGGCGAGATGGCGGGAAGCACCGCCGCGGCTGACCCGGCGTGGTCGGGCCTGCGCGCGAAAAAGACGGTCTGGAGGCTCTCCTGCCCCGCCGAAATCCCATCGGACACGGCGACGGCCTCGTCGAAGCCGCACAGGGCCAGAACCGAGAGCCAGCCCGCCGCCGGAAGCGTCGCGTGATCGGGGCGCAAATCCCTGTCGGTGAAGGCCCACCAGCCGGGAAGCAGCCCGAAGACGAGATCGTACCAGCGCGTCGGACTGGTGACCTCCATGAGCGCGAGCATGCCGCCCGGCGCGAGGAGGTCGTGCAGGTTCCCGATCGAGGTGCGCAGGTGCGCCGTGGCATGGACCGCATCGCAGATAACGATCAGGTCGAAGAAGCCGGGAACCAGTCCCTGCGCCTCCGGATCATGCTCGACGTCGAAGATCTCGTAGCGAACGAAGGGGAAGGCGCGAAATCGGTCCTTGGCGTGGTTCAGGAAGCTCTGCGACACGTCGGTGTAGACGTAATCGGTCTTCTCGGCGGGTAGCAGCGGCAGAAGGTGCGAGGTCAGCCCGCCGGTTCCCGCGCCCACCTCGAGGATACGCAGCGTCTGTCCTTCCGGCAGCTTGCGCACGATCTCGTCGAGCGAGTCGGCGATGATGCGGTTGTAAGGGCCGCAGGTCGGCGAGTCCGCATACATGTGCTCGGCGATCGGCGAGCCGACCGGGAAGAGGGCCGAGAGCGGCTCTTCCTCGTCCCGCAGGAACTGCGCCAATCGGAAACCGCAACGGCGCGTCAGGTTGAGTTCGGCATGGCACTCCGGATAGGCGAGCGACAGGGCGCGCCACTGGGCTTCCGTGTCCCGGATCGCGGGCACCTGCCGGACGTGCCAGCGACCGCCATCCACCTCCAGGTGGCCGGAGCGCACGAGATGCATGAGCATCCGTTCGACAAAGCGCACATGCCGGGATGCGATATCCAACTGCTTCGACAGATCGGCCGCCGTGAAATGAATTCCGGCCTGCCAGTTCCATCCAAGATTCGTCAGGGCATTGATGAAATAGTCGCTCGCAAGTTCGTCGAGCGCCGGCCAGGCTTTCAGCACGAACCTCTCGCGCCGCGCGTCGGCGTCGCGCCGGTCATGGCGCGTCTGCAGGCCAGGGGCAAGATCGCGAGGCGCGGGGAGGGCACTGGCCCGCTGCCGGACGGACCGGGAGCTGAGATCCGAATCGACCCATACGCGGTCGAACAGGAACGAGCCCGACATCGCTGACCGTTCCGCCCCGGCATCGGCCATCGCCTGACAGGCGAGCCCCGACAGCCTCGCGAGCACGCGTCCCTGCTCGTCCGCCACGATCAGGTCGGCGACGATGCGGGTCTTGGTCTCGCTGACCTTTCGGACGTAGGCCCAGGCGGGCGCGACGCCGGGATGGATCACCTCGACCCGCTCGACGCCCACCGGGAGGAAGGTTCCTTCGGCAGGCAGCGCCACCAGCAGCTGGAAGGTTGCGTCCAGCAGCGCGGGATGAAGGTTGTAGAGGGGGATTTCCGCCACCATCGCCGGCGGTACGACCAACTGGCCCAGTGCTTCGCCATCGCCGACCCAGGCCGTATGCAGATTCTGGAACAGGGGACCATACTGCAACTGCATCGTGTCGAAACGACGGTAGATCTCGTCCTGGCCGACGAGGTTCGACAGGCGATCATGAAGATCTGCCGCATCGAGGAACTGGGCGTCGGCTGTCGGCCTGGGCTCGATCAGCGTTCCCGCGACATGGCGGGTCCACCGCTTGACGCCCTCTTGTTGGCCATGACTGTGGATCTGGAATTTCTGCCCATCGCCGACCGTCAGTTGGACGCTGGAGGTGGACCCGGCAGAAAGCACGAGGGGAGCCTCGATCGACAGTCGCTCGATCGTCAGGGGGCCGCCCTGCGCGCCCACCGTTTCCCGCGCGGCTGCGAGGGCCATCTCGATGAAACCGGCCGCCGGGAAGACCACGGCCCCCTGCACCGCATGGTCCTTGAGGTAGTGCGGCCGGTTGACGTCGATCTCGTTGCTCCAGGCCGGCTGGGGGGCGGCCTGGCGCTCTCCCAGCAACGGGTGGTCGGGCCGGACATCGTCCGATGCGAGGCCGGTGCGCAGCTTCCGGGAATCCGCGGTCTCCGCCCAGAACGTTGACCGCTGCCAAGGATAGAGCGGCAAGTCCAGACGCGAGGACGGGCGAGCGAACTTCGCCTCCAGGGCGAGGCGGTGCCCGAGGCAATGCAGCTGGCCGACAGCGGCCATGAAGGTCGTCGCGTCGTCGTGCTTGCGACGGAGGGAGGCGATCACCGTCCCCTGGACACCCGCCGCCGTGAGACACTCGCCGATGGAGGACGCGAGAACCGGGTGGGCTCCGATTTCGATAAAGACGCGTCCCTGCAGGCCGGCAAGGGTTCCGATCGCCTTTGCGAAGGCGACGGGCTCGCGCACATTGCGATTCCAGTAGTCGGCGTCGAAGGCCGTTCCGTCGATCGACTGGCCGGTCACCGTCGACACGAGCGGGACGGCGGACGCGCGGGGCGCGATGCCCTGCAGCGCGGCGCGGAACGGCTCGCGGATCTCGTCCATGACCGGGGAATGGTAGGGGACCTCGACGTTCAGCATGCGGGCGAAGATCGCCTCGCGCTGCAGGTCCGCCTCAATCTGCTGGAGCGTGGCCGCATCGCCCGCCAGCGTGGCGCTTTCGGCGCTATTGACGGCGGCGATCGAGACAAGTGCTTCCTTGCCCTGGATGCGCCGGGCCAGGTCCGCTTCGGGAAGGCCGACCGCCAGCATGCCGCCCCGGCCTGCAAGCGTCGCCTGAAGGCGGCTGCGGTGGAAGCACACCGTTACCGCGTCTTCCAGCGTCAGCGCGCCGGCGATGCAGGCTGCAGCGACCTCGCCGACACTGTGCCCGACGACCAGATCGGGCTTGACCCCCCAGGATTCCCAGAGCGCGGCGAGGCCCATCTGCAGGCCGAAGATGGCGGGCTGGGCGTACTCGGTGCGATCGATCTGCGAGTCAGTTTCGGCGCGGCTGAGGATGTCGCGCAGCGACCAACGCGCGAGCCGCCCGAACATGCGGTCAAGTTCGTCGATCTTCCGCGCGAAGACGGGTTCGGAATCCAGCAGGCCCCGGCCCATGGCCCACCACTGCTGGCCCATGCCCGAGCAGACGAAGACGACTCCGGAGGCGCCGGCATCCGCGACCTGGCCTGACACCACGCCCTGCCGCCGCTGGCCGGCGGCAAAGCCGTCGAGCAGATCGGCGACTTCGGAGGCCGTCCTGCCGGCCACCGCCAGGCGGATCGGATGATGGTCGCGGCCGAGAGCCAGAGCTGCGGAAACATCCGCCAACGGAACTCCCGTCTGCCGATCCGACCGCAGGAAATTGCCGTGTCGGCGGGCGTTGGCCTTGAGCGCCTCGTCGCTTCGTGCCGACAGGAGAACGAGATGGGCCTGGTCGCCGTCACTCCGCTCCGCCGCTGTCGTCTGCGGTCCAGGCGCGTTCGCCAGAACGACATGGGCGTTCGTGCCACCGAAGCCGAAGGAATTGATGCCGGCGAGGCGCCGCCCGCCCTCACCGGTCCGCCACTCCTCGAGGGCAGTCGGCACCCGCAGGCGAAGATCCTCGAACGGGATGTTCGGATTGGGGGTCTCGAAATGCAGGTTGGGCGGGATGTACCCATGGCGCTGCATGAGCGCCACCTTGATCAGGCCGGCAATGCCGGCGGCCGACTCGGTGTGGCCGAAATTGCTCTTCACCGACCCGATCACGCAGGGCGCTCGATCCGGGTTGCCGGAGCGGAGCACGGTGCCGAGAGCATTGGTCTCGATCGGGTCACCGACGGCTGTGCCCGTTCCATGCGCCTCGATGTAGGAAATCTCCGAGGGATGCACGCCCGCGAAACTGAGTGCGTCCCGCATGACGACCTGCTGGGCGTCGCCGTTGGGAACGGTCAGGCCTTGCGTACGGCCGTCCTGGTTGACCGCGCTCCCCATGATGACCGCATAGATCTGGTCGCCGTCCGCCTGGGCACGTTCCAGCGTCTTCAGCACCACCATGCCGACGCCGTCGGCGCGGGCATAGCCGTTGGCGCGGGCATCGAAGCTCTTGCATCGCCCGTCCGGCGACAGCATCGATGCCTTGCACAGCGACATCGTCATCTCGGGCGACAGCTGGAGATTGACGCCGCCGGCGATCGCCAGTTCGGATTCGCCCTCGTGCAGGCTGCGGCAGGCAAGGTGAAGCGCCACGAGCGAGGACGAACAGGCCGTGTCGATGACCATCGACGGGCCGGTGAAGCCGAATGCGTGTGACAGGCGATTGGCCGCGATCGTGGTCGACATGCCCGTTGCCGAGTGGGGGCCGTAGATGCCCCGCTCGCTCACGCGCATGTGAATGTTCTCGTAGTCATGCGTGAACAGGCCGACGAACACGCCGACCTTCCGGTCTGACCACCTCCGCGGGGCAATACCCGCATCCTCGAAGGCTTCCCAGGTCGTTTCCAGCAGCATCCGGTGCTGGGGGTCGACATAGGCGACCTCGCGCGGGGAAATGCCGAAGAACTGCGGATCGAACTCGGAAATTCCGCTGATGAACCCGCCGCGCTTCGTGTAGAGCTTTCCGGGACGCTTGGGGTCGGGATCGTAGTATTTTTCGATGCTCCAGCGATCCGCCGGGACCTCGCTGGTGCCATCGACCTGCTCGGTCAGGAGAGTCCAGAACTCACTCGGCGAGGCAACCCCGCCCGGGAAGCGGCAGCCGATACCAACGATCGCGATGGGCTGGTAGGGTCTCGACTGCGTGGCCAACTCCGAATCCTGCATCACGCTCTTCGCTTTACCATCGTCACCCGCGGTTGATCTGTTCGACGACCGCGTATGACGACCTTTTTCCGAGGGAACAGAACACCGCGCATTATCCGGCGATTTTGCGGTGTTTGACTACAATCGAGCGCGGTTTATGGCTCAATCACCACGGTGCATCAAGCACTATTTGTCGGCTCCATTGGGCCATTCCATGGGCTGGATCGTGCCGTAATCGGCCGCGCCAAAGTTGGCGCGGGAGGGGCTTCCTCCTGCCACCTGATCGTCAGAACAGACCGGGTGTAGAGTGCCCCGATGGTTGGTCCGAGACGAGGACCCAAGTTCGGCGCGATGCGGGACCGGCGGGGCGCCTACGGGCGCCCCGGGGTTGCCGCCCGGCGACGGCAGGGGTGCGGCCACATTGCCGTGATCGCCCGCGACCTTTAGGGATCGTGTCCTGGTTACGGAACGGAATCGCCTCGCGGCCTTTCCCCTTCACCTCGTCCTCGATCTCGTGCAGGAAGACTGCTGCGCGATCGAGGCCCAAGGAACAGGACAATCCCATCGATGTTGCCGGTCTGGCTGAAACGCTTTCTGGGGGCGCTCGAGCGCGGTGTTTCGCTTCAGGACGTCGGGCGCTCGGCTCAGTTCACGGCCGTGGTCGGGAGGGTCGCCCGGACGCTGGCCAGGACCGGCGCAACGCCCAACGCGCTCACCATGCTCTCGCTGATTCCAGCGCTGATGGCCGCCGTGTTTGCGGCACGCGGCGCATTCGCCTGGTCGGTCGTGTTCATGCTCCTGAGCGGGCTCATGGATCTTCTCGATGGGCCGCTGGCCCGCGCCACAGGCCGCAGTTCCCGCTTCGGCGCCCTGCTGGATTCAACCCTCGACAGGATTTCCGACGCGCTGCCGCTGATCGGGCTGACCATTTTTTTCGCGCGGGACGGGTGGGGATGGGCGGCAGCCGTCCCGAGCTTCGCCCTGCTTGCCGGCTATACGGTGTCCTATGTCCGGGCACGCTGCGAGGGCCTCGCCATCGCGCTGCCGCCGCTGTGGATGCGCCGCGGAGACCGCATCGCGCTGGTGGCCGTGTCGTTGCTGGCGGGCACGATCGCGCCGATCCTCGTGCTGACCGGCACGGCCCTCGTCGGCGTTCTTAGCCTGCTTGCCGCCGCGGATGCTCTGAGGGTCGCCCAGCGGGAATGCCGTGTCGCGGACGCGGCTGCACCGGCCGAAGCCCGCTCCACGTCGTCGGGGTCGAGCGCGGTCTGATGTCAGTTCTTCTTGAGCATGTGCGCAGCCTCTGGGGTCGCTGGTGGATCGTGCCTCTGCTGCCGGCGATCCACGCCTTCGCCATGGCGATCGCCGGGCAATTGAAGCCCATGCACATCGGCGTCGCGCTGGCCGTATGGGTCGGCGCCCACATCAACCGGTGGTCGCGCGACCTGATCGCCGCGACGATGCCGGTCCTCGCCGTCGGTCTCGTCTATGAGTGGATGGGGCCGATCTCACGCGCGCTGGTCTGGCCGGAGCGCGTCTGGGGCTGCGACCTCAGGGCCATCGAACTGAAGATCTTTGGTGTTGGACCCGACACGACCCTGGCGGACTTCTTCGGGACCCGTCACTCGCCGGCCTTCGATCTGGTTTTTGCGGCGCCCTACGCAGCTTTCCTGTACATCTGCATCGTCTATTCGATCTATCTCTACTTCCGCGATCGGGAGAGGATGGTTCATTATCTTCTCGCCTTCGGCCTCGTTCATTTCATCGCGTTTACCGTCTACATGATCATGCCTGCGGCGCCGCCCTGGTACATTCGCGCCCATGGCTGCGGCATCGACATGTCGGCGCTGCCGAGCCCGGCCCGCCTCGCGCGCGTCGACGACTATCTCGGTATCGGCTACTTCAAGGCCTTCTACAGCCAGAATGCCAATGTGTTCGGCGCGATGC
>CAZEZD010000025.1:0-17216 GCA_964516115.1 uncultured Hyphomicrobiales bacterium | reverse complement strand
TCCGGCGATCCTGTTTCGGCCGAGAGTTATCTCCAGCACGCCGAACATTATTTCCGCCTCATTGCCGCCGCCCAGGAGGCGCTCCGCCAGCAGCAGATGCCCCGCGTCGAGGGCCAGCAGGCGGATGACGAGGGCGAGGACGAGGACGACGACGATTTTGCGTCCCCGTTCGACAAGCGCTTCGAATCGCCCGTCGTGGCGAAGCCCGAGCCGCCGCCCCAGCCGCCGCGCGACTTCGGTGGCGGACAGCGGGACTACCAGGGCCAGCGCGATTTTCAGGGTCAGCGCGACTTCAGTGGCGGCCAGCGCGAGTTTGGCGGCGGTCAGCGCGACTTCCAGGGCCA
Source organism: uncultured Hyphomicrobiales bacterium (assembly GCA_964516115.1). GTDB lineage: Bacteria > Pseudomonadota > Alphaproteobacteria > Rhizobiales > Phreatobacteraceae > Phreatobacter. The sequence continues at coordinate 16,872 of CAZEZD010000025.1, read as the reverse complement.
GAATCGCGGTGATCGTTTTCCGGGCGGCGGACAGCAGCGTTTTCAGGATCGCCAGGATCGACCTGACCGGCAGGATCGACCTGACCGGCAAGATCGACCTGACCGGCAGGATCGCCCGGACCGGCAGGAGCGTCCGCGCCCGCAGCACGACCCTGTAGCCGGCGAGCAGCCGGATATCGGCGGTGCCGGGCCGGAGGGCGAAGGCGGCTTCGCGCGGGACGGCCAGCGCGCCGACGGCAGGCCTTTCGAGAGCCGCCGCGAGCGTTTCGAGCGCCGTCGCGCCGAGCGTTTTGCAGAACGTCAGGCCCGCCGTGACGTCGGTGACGATGCGCCGGAAGGGCCGTCCGTGCAGCCCGCCGCTCCGGCGCGCGAGGACGATGTGGGCCTCGGCCTTCCGTCCTTCATTACCGGCGGCAGCGTGGTTGCGCCTGTCGTGGCCGACGAGCCCGCCGCCCCCGCGCCGCGCGTGCGCAAGCGCCGCACGCCGCGTGTCGAGGATGATCCGGTCGACGCCTCCGGCGAAAAGACGCCCGCGGCGGAGTAATCCTCCCCAGCCAATTGAGACGATGAGGGCGTGCCACCGGCGCGCCCTCATGCGTTCGGGGCCTTGCCCTCATGCGGCCGGGCGCGGTAGAGCGCGCCAACGCTCAAAGAGGACACGACCATGGCGACGCACAAGCTTCTCATCCTTCCCGGCGATGGCATCGGCCCGGAGGTCATGGCCGAGGTCGAGAAGGTGGTGGCCTGGTTCGGCAGGCAGGGCGTCGCCAGCTTCGAGACCGAGCGCGGGCTTGTTGGCGGCACCGCCTACGACGCCCATGGGGAAGCGATCTCCAACAGTGACATGGCCCTCGCCCAGGCGGCCGACGCCGTGATGTTCGGCGCCGTCGGCGGCCCGAAATGGGCGGATGTGCCCTATGCGAAGCGCCCCGAGGCGGGCCTGCTGCGCCTGCGCAAGGATCTCGGCCTGTTCGCCAACCTGCGTCCCGCCATCTGCTTCCCGGCGCTGGCCGCGGCCTCATCACTGAAGACCGAGGTGGTCGAGGGTCTCGACATCCTCATCGTCCGCGAGCTGACCGGCGGCGTCTATTTCGGCGAGCCGAAGGAGATCGTGACGCTGGAGGACGGCCAGCAGCGCGCCGTCGACACCCAACTCTACACCACCTCCGAGATCGAGCGGATCAGCCGCGTCGCCTTCGAGCTGGCGAAGACCCGCCGCAACAAGGTCTCCTCGGCGGAGAAGCACAACGTCATGAAGTCGGGCGTGCTGTGGAAGCAGGTCGTCACCCGCGTGCACAAGGCCGAATTCCCCGAGGTCGAGCTCGAGCATGTGCTCGCCGACAACTGCGCCATGCAGCTGGTGCGCTGGCCGAAGCAGTACGATGTCATCGTCTGCGACAACCTCTTCGGCGACATCCTGTCCGACGTCGCGGCCATGCTGACGGGCTCGCTCGGCATGCTGCCCTCGGCCTCGCTCGGCGCCGAGGACCCGGCGACCGGCAAGCGCAAGGCGCTCTACGAGCCGGTCCACGGTTCGGCCCCCGACATTGCCGGCAAGGGCGCTGCCAATCCGATCGCGACGATCTCGTCCTTCTCGATGGCGCTGCGCTATTCGTTCAAGGCGATCGAGGCGGCCGACATGCTCGACAAGGCGATCACCAACGTGCTGGCAAGCGGTCTGCGCACCGCCGACATCCGGTCGGACAACACCCACCTGATCGGTACGGCCGCCATGGGTGACGCCATCATCAAGGAACTGCAGCACCTGGCGGGCTGAACCCACGCCGCGACGGCAGGCTGGCGCGGCGGAACCCGCGCCGGTTTCGGCTCAGGTCCTGAAGTCGATGTTGAGGCCGGGCTTGGTCATCTGCTTCGGCTGCTTCGACGTGCCGATGGTCGCGGTGAAACCTTCCATGCGCGACAGGTGCTGGCGCGCTTCCGGCGACAGCGTCACCGTCACGTTGGCGACCTTGGTGCGCGGCGCCGACGTGGTCTGGCGCACGGCGCTCGCCGAGGGCAGGCCTCCCGCGTTTTCTCCCGTCGGTCCGGTAGCACCGGCGCCGATCTGACCGATGGCCATGGCAGCCTCCTCCATTCAGGTTGGCGGAGACCTTGGCGAATTATGGTTAACCGGCGGTTAACCGGGCGTTCCGGTTTGCCCCGGGCGGTTCAGAGCCGGGTGAAGCGCAAGGGCGCCGGGCGCCCGTTGCGGTCCGTCACGGCCGACGCGGGAGGCGTCGTCGCGACCTGCGCCGGGCAGGGCTGGCGGGCGAGCTCGGCTCTCGCGAAAAGCGTGCCGATGGCGCCGTCCCGCACGCCGACGGCGAACAGGCGGTCGATGAAGCACGAGGCCTCCTGCCGGCTGACGATCTCCGGGCCGCCGTTGCACACCCAGCCCGCGATGCGCAGCGCCGCGTCGGGGGCGTGAAGCATGAAGCCGAGGCAGGCCTTCGGGCCGTGATCCGTATCGAGCATGAGGTCGGCGGCTGCCATGGGTCCGAACTTGGTGACCAGCGGAAGCGGGCTCGGCGTCACCTGCACAGCGGCGCCGAGATCGGCGGCAACCGACGCGAGATCCTCGGCGGTGGTCGCGGAGGGCATGTCGCCGCGATCGACGACGAGGGCGGCATGGCGGCGCACGTCCGCCGCCTCGCCGAACTGGAAGAGTTCGCGGGACAGGCCGTCGGAGCGCCTGAGATGGGTCGTCTCCATGCCGAGCGGCTTCCATCGCGGCGCGTCGACGTCGAACCCGCCGTGGCGGGCAGCGACGCTGCGCCAGACTGGCTGTGGCTCGGCTGGCGTGTCGGTCGCCATCGTCGCGCGCAGCGGCGCATCGGACGGGTAAGCCCGGCCGGCGATGGTCCAGACCAGGGTCGAGGCGAGGACGACGATGGTCGCAAAGGCCATGAGGGCGAGCACGGCGGACCGCGTGCGGCCATCCGGAAGCCTCACGCCCTGCTCCAGCCTGATGCGCATCCCATGCCCTCCCTGGTCTGCTGGGGTCATCGTGCGCGGGCGACGTCGTGATCCGGTTGAGGGACATGGTTGACGCAAGGTGAACGGGCAACGTGGTGAACGCTTGGTAAGGCCGGCCGGACATGGCGTTGCCGGACCGCAACAGCCCGGCAAAAGCTGGTTTCCCTAGCGCAAGGACTCGTTGACTCTCGCCACGGAATTTCTTCACTCGGCAACTGAAGAGAAACCGATCGGCCCTCTTTCTCGGCGCGTTACCGCCGGGTGGAAAGGGCGGCTTGGGAGAGGGTCATGGGAACTGGATGGACGCGGCCTCTGGCCGCCGCGGCGGTGGCCGCCTGTGCATTTGCCGGTATTTTAACACCGCGAGACGCCGAGGCGCGCGAGGTGGTCCGCATCAACGTCAATGCGGAGCCCGGCACGATCATCATCCGCAATTCCGAGCGTCGCCTCTATCTCGTCCAGGGCAACGGCACGGCTATCCGCTATCGGGTTGCCGTAGGCCGGCAGTCCGAGCAGTGGGAGGGGCGCACCGTCATCAACGGCCGGCATGTGCGACCGGCATGGTCGCCGCCCGCCGTCGTCAGGCGTGCCAATCCCCGCCTTCCGGACGTCATCCCCGGCGGCGCGCCGAACAATCCCATGGGCGAGGGCGCGTTGACCCTCGCCGGCGGCGAATACGCCATCCACGGCACCTCGGCCAGCATGCGCCGGTCGGTCGGAACCGCTGCCTCCTTTGGCTGCTTCCGCATGCTGAACGAGGATGTCGTCGACCTGATGAACCGCGTCGGCGTCGGCGCCCAGGTGATGGTCACGCGCTGAGCGCGGCATCCCCGCTTGAAATTCGAAGGCCGCGCCTGGGCAAGGCGCGGCCTTCATTGTTCGTGGCTCAGGCAAGATCGGCCAACCAGCGGCGGGCGAGTGTCACGTCGGCCTGGGTGAGGCCATGGCCGGCGGGCAGGACCTCGTGCGCGACGTTGGCGCCCGCCGCGGTGAGTTGGCCTGCGAGCTGGACGGCATCCGCCTCGGGCACGATCGGGTCCATGGCCCCCGAAAGGATCAGCACCTGCTTGCCCGAGAGGTCCGCCCTGGGCGGGTCCGGCAGCGGCACCATGGCGCGGATCAGCACGGCGCCGGCCAGCACCTCCGGACGCAGCAGCATCAGCGCGGCGGCGATGTTGGCCCCGTTCGAGAAGCCGACGGCGATGGGCGCCGACAGCCCGTGCCGCGCCTGAATATCGGCGACGAAGTCTGCCAGCTCGTGCGCGCGCCGGACGACGTCCTCATGGTCGAACACGCCTTCCGCCAGACGGCGGAAGAAGCGCGGCATGCCGTTCTCCAGCACCCGTCCGCGCGGCGACAGCAGGGCGGCGCCCGGCGCGATCATCTGCCCGAGCGGCAGGAGGTCGGTCTCGTCACCGCCCGTCCCGTGCAGCAGGAGAAGGGGCGCGGCGCCCGGCATCGCGCCAGGAACGAAACGATGGACGAAGTCGACAGCGGGGCTGGTGGCGGTAGTCATGGCGCAGGTCTCCTCGGGGGGATGGTCGCCGCGCCCTGGGCACTGGTACGGCGACACGTCGCGTTCAGGGTCAGTCGAGGGCCGGAAGCACGGCCTCGATGCGGGCGCGTTGCGTCTCGTATTGCGCCGGCAGCTTCAGGGCCTCGCCCAGCGTCTCCGCCGGCTCGTCCACCGCGAAGCCGGGCGTGTCGGTGGCGATCTCGAACAGCACGCCACCCGGCTCGCGGAAATAGACCGAGCGAAAGTAGTTGCGGTCGCGCTGTTCGGTGACGCGCTGGCCGTGCTGCGTCCTCAGCCGCTCGACCATCGCCGCTTGTGCGGCGTCATCGGCCGCACGGAAGGCGATGTGATGCACCGAGCCGGCCCCCTCGCGGCCGGGCAGGAACCCGCCGGCGGCACGGATGTCGACGATGCCGCCGAGGGGATTGCCCGGAACACGGTAGCGCGTGACGGAGCCCTCGGTCGCCTCCTGCGCGAAGCCAAACACGTCGGTCAGGATCGCGCCGGTCGCTTCGCCCTTCTCCAGCAGCAGCGAGACGCCGTGGAAGCCGCGGATCGCGTGCGCGTCGGGAATGCCGCCGCCCGTCCAGGCCGGCTCGGCGCCGCTGCCCGGCACGCAGGCGAGAGCCAGGCGCATGCCGTCCGGATCGCGGAAGGCGAGGACGGATTCGCCGAAGCGCTTCTCGATCGTCTCGTGTGGCACGCCCTTCTCGACGAACCGGTGCGTCCACCAGCCGAGCGCGCCTTCCGGCACGCGGAAGACCGTCTCCTGCGTCTGGCCGATGCCGAGCCGTCCCGGCGCGGCGTGCTCCCAGGGGAAGAAGGTCAGGATCGTTCCGGGGGATCCCGCGGCGTCGCCGAAATAGAAGTGGTAGGTGCCGGGATCGTCGAAGTTGACGGTCTTCTTGACCAGCCGCAGCCCCAGCACCTCCGTGTAGAAGGCGAGGTTACGGCGGGCCGGGCCGGAAATGGCGGTGACATGATGAATGCCGTTGGGGGACATGGCGAACCTCCTGCCGACGCCCGTTGCGTCGTGCAGACGGCAAGATAGGCACGCTGGACCCTGTCGCTAGCGCAAATGCCTTGCGCGGATGCAAGATAATCGTGCGGCTCCTCCCATCGCTGCGTGCGAGGCTGGCGAGGCGGTCTGCTCAGTTCGCCTTGGGGAAGACGTAGATGAAGGTCGCGAGGCCCGTTTCCGGCGTGGTCGCGGGATCGCGGACATATTCCTCGACGAAGGCGTCCTCGGCGGTGATCGAGCGCTCGTCGAGGTGGTTGGTGATCTCGTCGTAGGTCTGCTCGATGGTGTCGTAGCCGCCGTGATGGACAAAGCGCAGCGCCTTGCCCGCCGGGGTCTGCCCCGGCTTGGCCGGCGCGTAGCTCTCGGCAGGCTTGTCGATCGCGCGGACGGGCAGGATCGCCTCGTAGTCGACCGAGTCGTCGGAGGAGGACACGAAGCGGATCATCGCCGGCCCGGAGGCGACGGCGCCCTGCGCCTGCGCGAGCACGCTCAGGTCGGCAATCGCCTTGCGGAACGTGCCGTAGAGGTCGTCCCAGGTCGTCTTGCCGGAGAGGACGAGGGCAGGCCTCGCCTCCAGCGTGACCTCGTCGCCGAACCCTGCGGCCTGGATGGCCTCGTCGGTGGGGAGGACGCTGTCAGTGCCCACCGGCGCTGCGGGTGCGGTCGCATCGGGCGCCGGGGCGGGAGCCGACGGCGGCGTTGCAGGGAGAGGGACGGTCTGTGCAGCGGGCGGTGGCGTGACGGCCGGTTGGGCTTCAGCCCGTGGGCCCGCCAGCCCGAGCACGAGCATCGTCAGCGCCGCCAGTGTCGTCCTGTCGATCGGCCGTCCGTTCCGCCCGCTCATGTCGTGCCCATGCCTCCCAGCCCGCCGTCGCCCGGACGATTTTGGACTTGGCGAGGATAGCCTATATAAAACCCACGCAACGTGTCCTCCTCATCACATTCCCTGACCAACTCCCACGGGAGATAACGGGTCCCTGCCATGAGCCCGCTCGCCAACCATCCGTTCTGGAAGATGAACGGCGCCGGCAACGAGATCGTCGTCGTCGACCTGCGCGCCTCCAGCCACGTCGTCACCGCCGTCGAGGCGCGGGCGATCGCGGCTGACGAGCATTCGCGCTTCGACCAGATGATGGTGCTGCACAGGCCGCGCACGCCGGGCACGCGGTGTTACATCCGCATCTACAACACGGATGGATCGCAGGCGGGCGCTTGCGGCAACGGCACGCGCTGCGTCGCCTGGGTGCTGGCCGAGGAGGACGGGGCCGACAGCTTTCTGGTCGAGACCGTCGCCGGCATTCTCGCCTGCCGCCGCACCGGCCCGCACGCTTTCTCCGTCGACATGGGCGAGCCGCGCTTCGGCTGGCAGGACATTCCGCTCGCCGAGGAGTTCCGCGACACGCGCGCCATCGAGCTCCAGATCGGCCCGATCGACGCGCCGATCCTGCACTCGCCCTCGGTCGTCTCGATGGGCAACCCGCACGCCATCTTCTGGGTCGAAGATCCCTATGCCTACGACCTGACGAAGATCGGACCGATGCTGGAGAACCATCCGATCTTCCCCGAGCGCGCCAACATCTCGCTCGCGGCGGTGACGGCGCGCGACCACATCGTCCTCTGGGTCTGGGAACGCGGGGTCGGCATCACCCGCGCCTGCGGCTCCGCCGCCTGCGCCGCCCTCGTCTCTGCGGCGCGCACCAAGCGCACCGATCGCGCCGCCACCGTGTCGCTGCCGGGCGGCGACCTGTTCGTCGAGTGGCGCGAGGACAATCACGTCATCATGACGGGGCCGACCGAGGTCGAGCATCAGGGCACCTTCGCCCCCTCCCTCTTCGCCACGGCCGCCTGACGCCATGGATGCCCCGCGCTCCTCCGTCGAGGTCGTGACCTTCGGCTGCCGGCTGAACACGTCGGAATCCGAGGTGATGCAGCGGCTTGCCGCCGAGGCCGGGCTGACGGACGCCATCGTCGTCAACACCTGCGCCGTCACCGCCGAGGCGACGCGGCAGGCCCGACAGGCCATCCGCCGCATGAAGCGCGAGAACCCGAACGCGCGCATCGTGGTCACCGGCTGCGCCGCGCAGACCGAGCCCGAGGTCTTCGCCGAGATGGCCGAGGTCGACCGTGTCATCGGCAACGACGAGAAGATGAAGGCGGAGGCATGGGGCGAGACCCGGCAGGCGCTGTCGCGCGGTCCGGATTTCGGTGTCGCGGCTTCCGAGAAGGTCGCCGTCAACGACATCATGGCTGTGCGCGAGCAGGCGCTGCACCTCGTCGACGGGCTTACCGGCCGCTCGCGTGCCTTCGTGCAGGTGCAGAACGGCTGCGACCACCGCTGCACCTTCTGCATCATTCCCTTCGGCCGTGGCAATTCGCGTTCCGTGCCGATGGGCGAGGTGGTGGCGCAGGTCCGCAAGCTCGTCGAGAACGGCTACCGCGAGGTCGTGCTGACCGGGGTCGACATCACCAGTTACGGACAGGGGCTTCCGGGAGAACCGAAGCTCGGGGCGCTCACCAAGGCGATCCTCAGGCATGTGCCCGAGCTCGAGCGCCTGCGCATCTCCTCCATCGATTCCGTCGAGGCCGATCCCGACCTGATGGACGTCATTGCCGGCGAGGCGCGGTTCATGCCGCACCTGCACCTGTCGCTGCAGGCCGGCGACGACATGGTGCTGAAGCGGATGAAGCGCCGGCACCTGCGCGACGACGCCATCCGTTTCTGCGAGGACGTCCGCCGCCTGCGCCCCGATATGGTGTTCGGCGCCGACATCATTGCCGGCTTCCCGACCGAGACCGAGGAGATGTTCGCCCGCTCGCTCGCCATCGTCGACGAATGCTGGCTGACGCACCTCCACGTCTTCCCGTTCTCCCCGCGACCCGGCACACCGGCGGCGCGGATGCCGCAGGTCCCCCGCGACGTCGTCAAGGATCGCGCCCGCCGCCTGCGCGAGAAGGGGGGGGCGGCGCTTGTCGCCCATCTCGACGCCATGGTGGGGAAATCCTTCGCGGTTCTGTCCGAGACGAACAGCATGGGCCGCACGGAACACTTCACGCCAGTGCGTCTCGTCGCACCGGTCGAGCCGGGCCGCATCGTCTCCCTCGCCATTGCCGGCCACGACGGCCGCGAGGCCATCGCCGCCTGACCCTCGTCCTACAGCTCCTGCACGTTCCGCTCGGCCCGGCGGATGGCGAGTCGGACGGCGGCCGGAACCGGCTCGATGACCGGCACGGGCAGTTGATCGGCGATCTTGCGTGCCGCCACCGCCAGCGGCCCTCCACCGATAACGATCGCCTTCGCGCCGAGTTCCCGCACGGCGCGCCGTCCCGCCTCCAGCAGCGCCAGGCCGAGGCCCTGCCGGTCGGCCATGACCTGGTGCACGTCGCCGCCGGTGAGGACCGTGCCGAGGAAGAGGTCGCCGTGGCCGTAGGCTTCGGCGCGCCGGGCGATGGAGTCCGCCAGATCGGGTGTCGTCGTCACCACGGCGAAGCGGCCGTGGCGCGCCGCCTCCGCCATGCCGGCCTCGGCAATCCCCGTGACCGGCACGGCGATGCTGCGCCTGAGGTCCTCGAGAGCCGGGTCGCCGAAGGCGGCGATGATGACGCCCTGGTAACCGAAGGGCGGGCGCGCCGCCATGAGCGTCGTGACCGCATCGCGGCCGATCTCGAGTTCGGCCGGCCCGGTGATCAGCGGAACGCCGAAGGGCGCCGACATGCCGTCGATCTCGATCGATGGCGCGCTCTCGCGGGCGATCCCGACCATCGCTGCCGTGGTGGCGTGGCTGGTGTTGGGATTGATCAGCAGGAGGCGCATCAAAGACCCGCCGGGTGAGGAATGGCCGGGGCCGACACGATATCGGCGCGGATGGAACCGGGGAATGTCGGCGGGGCGGAGCACGCTGTAGCCAGCCGCCTCTTCCCGCGCCGGCCGTCGCCGGCCCTGTGCCCGTCCTCGCCCATGTCCATCGTCCTGCTTCCGGACGGCTGCCGCCGTGCTGCCGCCCTCGTGGGCATTGCGGCAGCAAGAGGCGTGCCTTCCGGCTTGCCTGCCCCCTGCGACGGCGATCCGCCTCGATTCCGGGCGCGTCATGCCGCGGGCGCCGATCCCGACGTGATGCCGGAAGCGGCAGTTTGCCTCCGGATCGATCTCTCGTCACCCGCGTCCCCGCATGGCCGGACGGGGCTTGGTGCGGCTGGCAAGGCGCTGTGATTTCGCGCAGCATGGGGCCCTTCCCACCCGCCGGCCAAGCCGGTCATTCGTCAGGTGCCTGCCCCATGAGCCATGAACTGATCGTCGCCCTCGGTGAGCGGCACTACCGGGTCGAGCGGCCCTTCGGCGCCTGGCCGCAGAACGCCGGCTTCGTCACCGATGTGACGGTGGACGGACGCGGCCACGTCTTCGTCATGCTGCGGCACGACCCGCTGGTGCATCCGGCCGATCCGCGCGTCATCGAGCTCGATCCGGAAGGCCGCTATCTCGCCGGCTGGGGTGGCGCGGACATCGCCGATTCCCACATGCTCACCGCCACGGCCTCCGGTCATCTCATCGCCGTCGACCGCGACATGCACGAGGTCATCTGGTTCACCCCTGACGGCCAGCGGGTCGGCCAGCTCGGCCAGCGCGGACAGCCCCATTCGCCCTTCAACCACCCCACCGACGTCTCCATCGCTCCGTGGGGCGACATCTACGTGTCCGACGGTTATGGCGCCGCCCTGGTGCACCGCTTCGCCCCCGACGGTCGCCACCTGCAGAGCTGGGGCGGGCAGGGGTCCGAGGACGGCCAGTTCGTCTGGCCGCATTCGCTCTGGACCTTCGCCGACGGCCGCGTCGTCGTCATCGACCGCACATGGAACCGCGTGCAGGTCTTCGACGGCGAGGGCCAGCACCTCGAGACCTGGCACGACTTCTACCAGCCGGTGGGCATCTGGGGCGACGCGGAGGGCAACGCCTACATCACCGACATGGTGCCGAGCTTGACCAAGATCGCGCCCGACGGCACCCGCATCGGCCGTTGCCGTCCGATGCTCAACGGCGCGCACGGCCTCTATGGCACGCCGTCCGGCGACATCCTGCTCGCCGAGGGCAATCCCAGCCGCCTGACGCGACTGAAACTGCTGGGATGACATCGCAGACCAGTTGCCAAAGCCCGCCCTTGAGGCTAAAAGCCGGCGCGATTGCCGCCTTAGCTCAGCTGGTAGAGCACCTCATTCGTAATGAGGGGGTCGTAGGTTCGAATCCTATAGGCGGCACCAATCATTTCAATGAGTTCGACGAGTTCTAGAGCCCACTGCCCTTGTCGGTGTGCTTGTTCTGTTCGTTCTTGATCCCGCCCTGCTGTTGATGCCCCTTTTGGGCCTCGTCGCCCTTCGGCCAGGCCTTGGGCGGGTTCTGGGTATCCGGCTTCATCTTGGGATGGAGTTCGCGGTTCATGATGATCCTCCTGTTGGTTTGAGGGAAACCATCAGTCCCACAGCTCTGTTCCCTGCCTTGGCTGCTTGATGCCGGGTGGGTTCGCGGCGGGACACGTGGCTGGACGAGGCTGGGGCGCTGCAGAGACCTCTGCCGGATGGCAAGCCAGTGATTGTGGCCAGCATGGCAGGCGCTTGGGTGAGAACGTCTCAGGACGTGCAGGCGGCCCGGCGGCCGCGACGCGATCTTCCCGCTCGTGTAACGCGACCGCATCGATCGCCGTCACGGCGGGAACCGCCAGCGTTCAGGATCCTCGTCGCCGGCATCACGGCTGAAGAACTCGGACACGTGGAGCTGGTGAGCAACGGCGTCGCCATGCTCAATAACGGCCCGGACTCCGACGCCGACGAAAGCGACGGCGGAGATATCGCCAACGCGCCCTGGGAGATGATGAAGGACATTCGTCTGGCAAGCGGCTTCTTCTCGCATGCCGGAGGCGCAACCCCCGTCAACGCCAACGGCGCAGTGTGGAACAATGATTTCGTCACCACCACCGGCAACATCATCGTCGACCTGCTCCACAACTTTCATCTCGAGTGCGGCGCGCGGCTTCACAAGCTGCGGGTCTATGAGACGTTGACGGATCCCACCGGCCGGGAAGTCTGCGGCTACCTTCTCGTGCGAGGCTCCGAGCACGCGCATGCCTATGGGTTGGCCCAGAAGAACCTCACAGGCGTCGATATCGAGAAGATGCTGCCGACGCCCGACATCAACCTGGACAAGATTCCGGAGTGCCAGAAGTACCTGGACGAGGGGTCTCATCGTCGCCTCTACGCGTTCAGCCCGGAGGACTACCGGGATATCGCGGGCGTGTGGACAGGCAAGGCCCTGCCCGGCGATCCGCCGGGTGAACTGGAGGTGGTCGAAGGCATGCCGGAAGGCGGCAAGAGGTGGCGGTTAACTGGGAACTCGCGACATCTGTCGTTCTACCAGTCAGATGGTTCTCGTCGGGACGTTGGCCCGGTCCAAGCACGATGCGGGTCCACATGCTCTCGACGAAAACGGGTCACCTTCGACATGACGCAGTTGGCTGAAGGCCCAGGGCGGGCAGCAGACTCCCGCGGCACATGGGCGCGTTGCGGCGACATGCGATACTGCAGTACTCGTCGCCATGGGGTTCCGGTCCTCAACCAAGCCCACGCATGACGGGAACGATGGCGCGTGAGGGCGACCCGCCACGCAGGCCCCGCTGCCGAACGGACCGGAAATGGCCCGTCTAGGCAGGCCCGGACGTTGGTTGATATTCACCAAACGGGATGCAGCCTCGTCGATTCTGTCTTCGGCCCGACGATGGAGACTTGCGGCCCGACAGGCGAGGCTCGCGGATCATGTATCCTTGCATCGGTCCTGATCATCACAGGCGCCCCTGGTGACCTTGTCCTGAGGAGTTCCGATGGCTCTACCAACCCTCGCCCCCTTCGCGGAGGTGGCGCTGCTGCTGGGGATGGCGGCCGCGATCGGACTCGTGGGCATTCTGATTCGACAGCCGCTGATCGTCAGCTTCCTCGCGGTCGGCCTCATCGCCGGTCCATCGGCGCTGGATGTCGTCCGCTCCAACGCCCAGATCGACCTCCTCGCCAAACTCGGTATCGCCGTCCTGCTGTTTCTCGTCGGCATCAAGCTCGATGTGAAGCTGATCCGTTCGCTCGGTGCAGTATCGCTGATGACCGGGCTCGGACAGGTCGCCTTCACATCGATCTTCGGATATCTGATCGGCTTGGCCTTGGGGCTCGATCATCTGACCAGCCTCTATGTGGCTGTCGCGCTGACGTTTTCGTCGACGATCATCATCGTCAAGCTGCTCTCGGACAAGCGCGAGATCGATTCTCTCCACGGCCAGATCGCGCTCGGCTTCCTGATCGTTCAGGACCTCGTGGTCGTGCTCGCCATGATCGCGCTCTCCGCCATCGGCATCGGGTCGCAGGCTGACGGGCATGGCAGCGGATCGGTCCCCATGGTGCTGGCCTCAGGTCTGGCCATGGTGGGCCTGGTCGTCGTCTTCGTCCGCTACATCGCCACGCCCCTGACCGAACGGCTGGCCCGCTCACCGGAGCTTCTGGTGGTCTTCGCGATTGCCCAGGCGACGATGTTCGCCGCACTCGGTGATCTGGTCGGTCTTGGCAAGGAAGTCGGGGGTCTGATGGCGGGGATTTCCCTCGCATCGACACCCTATCGCGAGACGATTGCGGCGCGGCTTGCGCCGCTGCGCGATTTTCTCCTGCTGTTCTTCTTCATCGCGCTGGGCGCCACGCTCGACCTGTCGCTCCTCGGTGCCCATGTCACGGCCGCCGTCGTGTTCTCCCTGTTCGTGCTGATCGGCAACCCGCTTGTCGTCCTCGCCATCATGGGAGCGATGGGCTACCGCAAGCGGACGGGTTTCCTTGCCGGCCTCACGGTGGCGCAGATCAGCGAATTCTCGCTCATCTTCATGGCCATGGGGGTGAGCCTGGGACATGTGTCGAAGGATGCCCTGGGGCTCGTCACGCTGGTCGGCCTCGTGACGATCGCCGCCTCGACCTACATGATCACCTATTCCCACCAGCTCTACGCGGTGTGTGAACCGCTGCTCGGCATCTTTGAGCGGCGCGGCGCTCCGCGAGAGACCCGGGCGGAGATCCCTGCCGGGTCCGGCCCGCCCGCCGAGGTGATCCTCTTCGGGCTCGGGCGGTTCGGCACCGCCATCGGCCTGCGTCTTCAGAAGCGCGGGATGAAGGTCATGGGCGTGGATTTCAACCCGCTGGCGGTCCGCCGCTGGCAGGAACTGGGGCTAGACGCGCATTTCGGCGACGCGACCGATCCGGAGTTTCTCGCGGACATGCCTCTCCAGCAGGCCGGCTGGATCGTCTCGACGGTTCCCCAGCACGTGACCGGCCTGAGCCAGGAGAACACCAACGCCACGATTCTCCAGTTGACGCGGTCGGCCGGATTTCAGGGCCGCATCGCCGTGGCGTCTCATGCGTCAAAGGAAGCGGGCGTCCTGCTCGCTGCCGGCGCCGATGTCGTCCTTGAGCCGTTCCAGGACGCCGCCGACCGCGCCGTCGAACTGCTGTGCGGCGGCCAGGAGGCGGGGCGCACCGACTTCCCCGAAATCGACACGGAGGGCCGTCAGGTGATCTGATCCATGTTCGGCACTTATGCTGAAGAGAAGAGCAGCATGCCGACCTCTCAGTTCATGTAGATCGATCAAGTCTCAAATAGACAAAATGGAATTCGCATATACCCTCAGCGTGTCGCGAATACTGGCGAAACGCCACTGCGCGTGCCGCTATTTATACGATTGAGATACGTCAATTGACGAAGGTCGCGCGTCCACTACATTGCGCGTCTCGCTGTCGACACTGACTTGACCGTTGGAGGCCCCATGAAACGGATCCTGGTAGCGACCGACTTTTCGACGCGATCCGATCGCGCAATCCGACGGGCCTCGTTGCTTGCTCGCAAGAGCGGAGCCGCGATCTCGCTCCTGCACGTCGTCGACGGCGACCGGCCGGACTACCTCGTGTCACTCGACCGGGACGCGGCAGAGAAAGCTCTTGCGGAACTCTCCCGAACGATCCGCGACGTTGACGGCCTCGCCTGTGACTATCGGGTGACCCTGGACGATCCCTTCGAGGGCATCGTGGCGGCGACCGGGACGATGCAGGCGGATCTGCTGGTGATCGGCCCGCACCGACGCCAGATCCTGCGCGACGCCTTCGTGGGCACAACGGCCGAACGGGTCATCCGCCACAGCCAGGTCCCGGTCCTGATGGCCAACGGTCTCCCCGCCGGTCCCTACCGGCATGTTCTGGCCGCATCTGATCTGTCAACCTACTCGGCCGAGGCCGTGGGTGCCATGGCCCGCCTCGATCTGGCCGCCGGTGCCGAGGTCTCCCTGTTCCACGCGATCGATATTCCGGAGGTGGCGCTGATGATCCGCGCGCCGACGCCGCTTCAGGAGATCAAGCACCATATCGGATCGCGCGAGGCCGCAGCAGCCGACGAACTGCGCGCTTTTGCCGGCACATTGCCGCTGGTTCCGCGGCATTGCATCGCGCGGGCGGCGGAGGGCACGACGGCCACCGCCGTCCTCCAGGCGGCGGCGACTGCCGAGGCCGATCTCATCGTCATCGGCACGCGTGGCCAGTCCGGCTTTTCGCGGTTTCTGCTGGGGAGTGTCGCGGAGGCCGTGCTGCGGTCCGCGACGATCGATGTCCTCGTGGTTCCGCCGGCAGACCAGATCGCCGCGCCATGACGTCGTGCTCGTCAGCACCGTCGCCGACAGGCGGCCCGCCGCCGGCAAAGGAAGGACACGACGATGACCGCGATGATCACGGCGCTGGCGATCGCGATGCTGTTGCTGGCGAGCGGCGTTGTCCTGCGGCTCACCTCGTCCTGGCTGGCCCGGCTCTTCCTGCCGGCCTCGCTGATCGGTGGCCTCGTCGGACTCATGCTCGGTCCTGACATGCTGGGCAAGGCCGTCGCCGTCGCGGCGGGCGATGGCCATGCGCTGGCCGCGGGGATGATCACGGGCGAGGCGAGGGCGGTGATGGCGCAGATCCCTGGCCTTGCCATCTCCGTCGTCTTCGCCGCCCTGTTTCTCGGCGAGCGCATTCCGGGTCCGGCGGAGATCTGGCGTATCGCCGGGCCGCAGGTCGCATTCGGCCAGACGCTGGCCTGGGGCCAATATGTGGTCGGCATGGTTCTCGCCATAGCCGTCCTGACCCCGGTTTTCGGGTTGCCACCCGTGGCAGGCGCCCTGATTGAAATCGGATTCGAGGGCGGCCATGGCACCGCGGCCGGTCTCGCCGCAACCTTCGAGGCTGTCGGATTTCCCGAGGGTCGGGACCTGGCTCTCGGCCTCGCAACCGTCGGGGTCGTGGCCGCCGTTCTCATCGGCGTGGCCCTGATCAACTGGGCGGCACGGCGCGGAATCATCGATCCCTCGGGAAGGCTCGTCGGTGCGGGCCCCGCCCCTTTGCAGGAAGAGACGATGCGGCCGGCACGGTCGCTCGACGATGTCATCGCGCCGCTGTCGATGGCCGCCGTCTTCATTGCCCTCTCGATCGGGCTCGGATGGCTCATCCTGCGGACGCTGACCCTGGCCGAGCAGTCGGTCGTGCCGCCCCAGGCCCCCGGGGTTCTCGGCCACATGCCGCTCTTTCCCTTCGCCATGATCGGCGGGGTCATCGTCCAGCAGGTGATGACCGCCTTCGGGCATCAGGCGCTGATCGACCGCCGGATGGTGCGTGCGCTCAAGGGTCTCGCCCTCGATCTGCTGATCCTGTGCGCTGTCGCCACCCTGTCGCTCGCCGCCATCGGGACGCACCTCGTGCCTTTCGCGTTGCTGGCGACGGCCGGTATTGTCTGGAGCGTCGCCTGCTTTGCGCTGCTGGCGCCTCTCCTCATGCGGGAATGGTGGTTCGAGCGCGCCATCGCCGATCTCGGGCAGAGCCTTGGAATGACGGCGACCGGGCTGATGCTGCTGTCGATGAGCGACCCTGGAAGCAGAAGTCCGGCGCTCGCCAGCTTCGGCGCCAAGCAATTGCTGTTCGAGCCGATCGTCGGCGGCGGCCTGTTCACCGCCGCCGCCATGCCCCTGATCGCCGCGTTTGGACCATGGCCGGTCCTGGCGTTCACCGGGGTGGCTACGATGTTCTGGCTGACGCTCGGGTTGATCCTCTTCGGCGGCGGACGGGCCGAACCCGGACGAGAGCACGCCTCATGATCCGCCATGCCGCGACGCTGCCGCCATCGCTCCCTGCAACTTCGAGAACACCAGAATCGAGACGCCGATGAGGGAACAGTGGGGATCGAGCGCAGGGTTTGTCGTCGCCACGATCGGCGCGGCGGTCGGCCTCGGCAATATCTGGCGCTTCGCCTATGTCACCGGCGAGAACGGGGGCGCGGCCT
>CAZEZD010000024.1:0-17233 GCA_964516115.1 uncultured Hyphomicrobiales bacterium | reverse complement strand
CTGACGAGCACGGGCTCCCAGTCGAGCCCGCAGGCCGACAGCATGAGGGCGACCTTGTAGGCATTGCCCGACTGGGCGAAGCAATGGAGGCGATAGTCGGCCAAGCTGCCTCCTTGCGGCAACGACGGGAAAGTCGATTGGACCGACGCGCTATGTCAAAATAGAGGCGCCCGTCAGCGGCGGCGGGCGCGCTGCGCGGGCTCCTGTGCCGGGGTCGCATGCGGACCCAGAGCCGGATCCGGAGGCAGCGGCGGCGGCGTGGCATTGACGACGGGCGGACCGGGAGGCGCGGAGGGAGCCGTCTGCGCGCAAGCGCCGAGAGCCAGCAGGCCAAGAACAGTACAACATCTCAAGACCAGCATGTTCATGGCGTTCCCTTCCGAGCGGACATTCGACCAGCCCTTTAGCCGCACCCTGCCCCCTGCCGCAAGACGTCGGCTTTTCGTAAAGGCGGCGGCAACCTTAAGCAACTCTTAGGCGCCGTCGCTTAGGCTCCGTGCAGTGCAAGGATGCATGATCGGAGTCGCGGATGGATATCGCCACAATCCTGGGGCTGGTTGGGGCTGTCGGCGTCATTTTCGGCCTCATCATGATCGATGGAGGCAACTTCGCCCAGTACGTCGACAAGCATGCCATCATCATCATCTTCGGCGGTTCGGCCGTCGCCACGATGACGCGCTTTCCGCTGGGCATCATCGCCCACAGCCTGCCCATGGGGTTCAAGGCGGTGCTGGCCATGCCATCCACCAGCCCGCGCGATCTCGTGGAGGAGATCGCCCGGATCGCCGACGTGGCGCGCAAGCAGGGTCCCAACGCGCTTGAGAAGCTCGACATCGACAATCCGACCCTGGCCCAGGGCGTCCGCTACATCGCTGACGGCTATGATGCCGACTTCATCCGCCAGACGATGGAGACGGACAAGGACAACGTCTACATGCAGTTGGACGAGGCGCAGAAGGTCTACCGCTCCATCGGAGACTGCGCCCCCGCCTTCGGCATGGTCGGCACCATCCTCGGCATGGTCAACATGTTCGCGAACATGACCGACCCTTCGAAGCTCGGTCCCATCATGGCCATGGCGCTCCTCGCGACGCTCTACGGTGCCGTGGTGTCCAACTTCGTCTGCCTGCCGATCGCCGACAAATGCCACCTCAAGATGGCCGAGGAAGACATGACCCGCTCGATCATCATCGACGGCATCCTCCAGATCCGCAACCAGAAGAGCCCGCAGGTGGTCAAGGAGATGCTGCTCGCCTACCTGACGCCGCACGATCGCGAACACCTGGCAGAAGCCGCCTGAGGACGTCATGGCAAAGCGCAAGGGCGGCGGTCACGCGGGCGGTCACGGCTGGTATGTCACCTTCGCCGACCTGATGGCGCTGCTGATGTCGTTCTTCGTCGTGCTCGTGGCGACGTCCAACCAGGACGAACGCAAGAAGCACATGATGACGGGCTCCTTCCGGGAAGCCTTCGGCACGACCAGCAACACCAGTCTGACGGGCATGATCGAACTGCACGGGATCCCGACCCGCCCCTACATCCAGAACCTGTCGAACTCGCCCGAGCAGCCGACCGACCGACCCGCGCCGCAGACGCAGGAGCGCAATCCGGAGGCCATAAGCGCCATGGCCGACCGGCGGATGGCGCTCGCCGCCGCCAGCCTGCGCCAGGCACTGCAGGCCTTCCCGGAGATCGCCGAACTCTCGAAGAACGTGATCATGGAGGAACGGCCGGACGGTCTCGACATCCAGATCGTCGACCAGGACGGCCGGGCCATGTTCCCGCCCGACGGCCGCGAGCCCTACGAGCGGACGCGTCGCCTGATCGCCGCGCTGACCCCGGCCCTGCGCCAGCTCTCGAACCGGATCACAATCACCGGCCATACCTCGGGAACGCGGGTGCTCGGCCGGCCGGGCTATGGCCCTTGGGATCTCACGGCCGACCGCGCCAATGCCGTCCGCATGATTCTCGAGGAGAACGGGCTTCCCCCGGATCGCGTCTTCGCGGTGACGGGCAAAGGCGACAGCGAGCCGATGTTTCCCGACGACCCCTACCTCGCCGCCAACCGTCGCGTCTCGATCCTGATCATGAAGGAATCGCCCGTCACGCCGCGGGGCTTTCTCGGCAATTGAGGGCTACCGCCAGCCGATCTCCCCGAGGAACCGCTCGACGCAGGCGTTGAAGATCGTCGCACGCTCGAAATAGACGGAATGGCCCGATACCGGCACGCGAACGATGCGGGCATTGGGGAAGTTCTCCGCCACCCGCTCGATGCCGCGCGGACAGATCAACAGGTCCTCCTCGCCGATCACGAACAAGGCCGGGCAGCCGATGCGCGCGGCGTCCTCCGGCCCGCGCTTGCGCATGGCGCGGATGCGATTGCCGATCTCGTTCTTGTCCAGCCCCAGGGAAAGGCGGTCGACGGCCTGGTAAAGGGCGTGCAGGCCGGGTTGCTCGTCGGCCATGCGCGCACCCGCGGCGCGGTGAATGCCGCGCTCGGCCAGACGCCCGATGGCAGCCGGCGCGTCCTGCCGCCACGCTGCGACCGCGGGATCGCCGAAGCGGTCATAGTCGAAGGAGCCGGAGGTGCAGGCCATGACGATGCCGACCACCCGCTCCGGGGTGGCGAGCGCCGCCTCGACGCAGGTCCAGCCTCCCATCGACTGGCCGATGATCACCGCCTTGGGGATCGAGAGGTGATCGAGAAGTGCCTCCAGGTCAGAAGCGTAGAGCCGGGGATCGGGAATGCCTCCCGGCGTTGTCGAAGGCGCAAAGCCCCGATGCGAGAAGGCGACGACCTGATGGCGCTCGGCGAAGACCGGCGACGACTGCCACCAACTCAGATGATTGCCACCCAGCCCGTGGGCGAAGACGAGCGGCGGTCCCTCCCCGCCAACCTCATAGTGGATGACGGCGCCGTCCGGGCGCTCCAGCCGGCCGGCGGTGAAGGCGGGGATCACGGTCGTCATCGGCAAACTCCTTGCGGATAGGAGTCTAGCCTTCCCGGGCATGGTCGGGAAGGTCGCGCGATGCAGGCCGAACGTGTGAGAGCCTCCCTTTCCGCCGGCACACTAAGACGCCATCATCATTCCAAAGAACAGGGAGGATGACATGGCATTGGTCGATGCGGGGCGGCTCGAGGCACTCGTTGCGGCGGTCTTTGAGAAGGCGGGCTGCGACGCCGAGGAGGCGGGGCGCATCGGTCACTATCTCACCGAAGCCAATCTGACAGGGCACGACAGCCATGGCGTCGCGCGCGTCCCGCGCTATGTCGACTGGCTGCGCGAAGGTCGTGTCGAGGCGGGAAAATCGGTGACCGCCCTCGTCGATACCCCGGCTATCACCGTGCTCGATGGCCACTACGGGTTCGGCCAGACCGTCGGGCCCCAGGCAGTGAGGATCGGCATCGCCAAGGCGAAGCAGAACGGCCTCGCCGCCGTCGCCCTGCGCAAGGCCGGCCATCTCGGCCGCATCGGCGATTTCGCCGAGATGGCGGCAGCCGAAGGCCTGGTCTCGATCCATTTCGTCAATGTCGTCGGCTCGATCCTCGTCGCCCCCCATGGCGGCGTCGACCGCAGGCTCTCCACGGCCCCGTACTGCATCGGCGTGCCACGGCCGGGCGAGGCGCCGCTGCTGCTCGATTTCGCCACGTCGCTGGTGGCCGAGGGCAAGGTCCTGGTGGCCTCGCTCGGCGGCAAGCCCATCCCTCCGGACGCGCTGATCTCACCCGACGGCAGCAAGAGCAACGACCCCGCCGTCCTCTACGGCCCCTATCCCGCCGGTCCCGGCACCCGTGATCCCATGAACGGCCCTGGAGCCATCCGCGCCTTCGGCGAGCACAAGGGCTCCGGCCTCGCCTTCATGTGCGAGGTCCTCGGCGGTGCGCTGAGCGGCGCCGGCACGACGGGGCCGGACAAGCGGTTCTGCAACGGCATGATGTCCATCTACATCGACCCGAAGGTGGTCGACCCCGACGGCTTCTTCCCCGGCGAATGCGCCGAGTACGTCGCCTACTACAAGAGCGCGCGGCCGGTGGAGGCAGGCGGCGAGGTGCTGGTGCCCGGCGAGGCGGAAATGCGCTCGAAGGCGAAAAAGCTGGCGGAGGGCGTGCCACTCTCGGACGGCACCTGGGACGCCATCGCGGCAACCGCCCGCGAACTGGGCATCGGCGACAACGTCATCAAGGCGGCGCTCCGCTAAGGGGGGCGCTGGCGGCGCCGATCCGCTTGTGCAAAGGAGAACGCAAGACCGATGCATCTGCCACGGGCCCTTCATCTGACGACGGCGGTCGTGGCGTGGGCGGCCCTCGCGCTGCAGTTCTGGCTGCTTGCCGGAACGCTGATGGCTGACGGAGCGACGCTGGGGTTCGCCGCTTGGCGCTTCCTCGGATTTTTCACCATCCTGACCAATGGCATGGTCGCCGTGGCGTCGACGATCCTTGCCGTCCATCCGGGCTCGACGCTGCTGGGACCTCGGAGCAAGCTGAGCCTCGCGACTGCAATCGCCCTCGTCGGACTTGTCTATTCCATCGCCCTGCGGTCGGTGTGGGACCCACAGGGCCTCCAGGCCGCGGTCGACCACGCGCTCCACGATGCGACCCCGGTCCTCTTCCTTGCCGCATGGCTCGCCGGATACCGGGGAGCACTGCGGTGGAGGGACAGTCTGTGGGCCACGGTCCTCCCGGCGGCCTATTGCATGTACGCGATGGCGCGGGGCGCCGTGGACGGCTGGTACGCCTATTTTTTCCTCGACCCCCGGACACTTACGGCCAGCCAGTTCGCGCTGAACATCGTGGGTCTGCTGGGATTCGTGGTCGCCATAGCGCTGACGCTCATCGCGCTCGACCGCCTTCTGGCCCGATCCTGACGACTGCGGGGCCGCTGTCCGGACGCTCAGATGCTGCCGAAGTCGCCCCCACGCCCCTTGCCGGCAGCAAATCGGGCAGCACCGGCAATCCCCTCCTCGACCGCCATGCCCGCCGAGGTTCGCCACTCATTGCGCAGAGCGTCCGCCATGGGCAGATCCCATTGCGCGAGCGCGGAGGCCCGGTCGGCCCTGAGGCACCCTTGGGGGAAGCGTGCAATTTCATGGGCGAGAGCCTCGGCCGCCTCGCGGGACCGGCCATGCGGCACGACGCGGTCGGCCAGGCCGATACGCAGGGCTTCGTCGGCGTCCACCTTGCGGCCGGTCAGGATCAGGTCCAGCGCCCGTCCCTGCCCGACCAGTCGGGGCAGGCGCACGGTGCCGCCATCGATCAGAGGTACGCCCCAGCGTCGGCAATAGACGCCCATATAGGCGTCTTCCTCCATGACACGCAGGTCGCACCACAGCGCGATCTCCATGCCGCCCGCAACGGCCGGACCGGCGATCGCGGCGATGACCGGTTTGGACAGTTGCAGCCGCGTCGGACCCATCGGACCGCGCGGCCAGGCCCTGTCCCCATCGGGAATGTCGAGGAGGCCGCCGAAGGGCGTGCCGCCGGGAGCCGCGGCGGCATGTTTCAGGTCGAAGCCGGCGCAGAATGAGCCCCCGGCGCCCCACAGGACCCCGACGCTGGCGCTCTCGTCGGCATCGAAGGCCACGAGCGCATCGTGAAGCGCCTCTGCACCTTCCGGGTTCATCGCGTTGCGCGCCGCCGATCGCGTGCGGATGAAGGTCGTGACCGGGCCTGACGTCTCTATGGCGAGGTCGGGCATGACTCATCTCCTCAGTCGACGATACCCGGCGCGGTGATCACCATCATGGTGGCCGTCATCATGGCAATGAGCTTGCGCTCGCCCGCCTCCTCCGCGAAGCACTCGCCGAGGGTGACCATGATCGTCTTGCCGGGACGGATCACTCGCCCGAGACCGATGAACCGCTCGCCCTTGCCGGGCGACATCAGGTTCACCTTGAATTCGACGGTGAGCACGCCCGTGCCCTTCGGCATCAGGGTCATCGCCGCAAAGCCGCAGGCATTGTCGACCAGCGCCGACAGCGCCCCCGCGTGCACGAATCCATGCTGCTGCAGGATGTGCGGGGCATAGGGCATCGCCATTTCGGCGAGGCCTGGCTCCACTCTCTCGAGCGTGACCCCGAGGGTCGCCATCATTGGCTGCCTCGCGAAGCTCGCCCGGCCGCGCGCCTCGAAATCCGGATCATTCACGGAAAAGTTCTGCTGGGCGGCAGCCATGCCGGGGCACCTTCATTGCAATATCGCCAAATGGTCGCAAACTGTCGTTGTGCCGGGCAACCCGTCCGGACGATCGAGGGATTGCATTGTTCTTCTGGTACCTGCCCCGCTTCACCGAAGCCGCCTTTGGCGCGGCGTCGCTTTCCGCGACCACTGCCGTGGCCGCCAGCGTCACCATCGCTCACCGCATGGCGATCATGTCCGACCCGTCGACCCTCTTTCACGGTCCGGCGCGGGTCGAGGCGATGAGGATGATCGGCGAAAAGGTGGATGCGGCGGCTCAAGGGTCGCTCGACGCCGCCTTCGAGGTCGGGCGCCTCGCCATCCGCTCAACGACCGGACGAATGTCCACCGACGACGTCGCACACGGGCTTCTCGCCATCAGCGTCGCGGCGACGCGGCCGGCGGCGCGGCGGGCCAAGGCCAATGCGCGCCGCCTCAGCCGGGCTTGACAGCACCGGCCCGGCTAGCTTTTTCCAAGGCGCCAGACCCCCACAGGCCTGATCTCTACCGGCGGATATGCGCTCCCGACAGGCGAATCGGCCGCCAAGTTGCGCTTGCTAGCAGGCCTGGCGCGAAGACTTCATCCCCCACCGACATCAGACAATCGGGTTACATCAACCGATTGGCACAACCACAGGTCCGCGACCCGCTGACGCAGCGGTATCAGAATGCAGCACTTTGCTGCACTCCAAGAAGGTATCGTTAATCACTCGCAATTTAAGCAAATTGGCATGCGTGTGCCAGACTCTTGGACTCTCGCAGAATTCCATTCTTCGTAGGGGATCAGAATGCTTGCTTGGTTTCGTGATCGCACGATAGCGACGAAGGTTTTTGCTGCTGCGGCTGTCCTGGCCGTAGCCATGGTCTGCGTCGGAAGTATCGCCTTCTTGTCCCTTCTGCAGATGCACAACGCCAAGAAGGAATTGCACCAGGCCAGCGAAAGGCTGTTCGTGTCCGGTCGCGCCGCCGGATACCTGCTGTCCTATGTGACCGATGTGCGCGCGCAGACGTCCGAACTGACGCTGGCGCAGCGGCAGAAGTACGAGCGCGAGGCAGAGTGAGGAATACAAGAGTGCCCTCGGCCGCATCGGCGAACTGAAGTCGATGACGTTCGCTGCAACAGACCTCGCCGACTTGGACAAGGTCAGGCAGACTCTGGAACGCTATGAGGTGGCTCACCGCAAACTGCGTTCGCAGGCGCGCGGCGGCGACTATTCGGGCGCCGCCGAAACGGCGCGCGAGGCTCAGCCCATCGTGGACGAGGCCCGGCAGTTGCTCCGGTCGTTCGACGTCCGCAACGAGGACCTCAAGAAGGAGATGCTCGCGCATTCGGAGGATGTTTATGGTCGCGCGGTCTGGCTGATGATGGCCGCGACCGTCCTCGGCCTTCTGCTTGGCGGTGGATTGACGACCGCCATCGTCGTCGGAATGGTGACTCGCCCCCTGCAGGCCATCACTGCCGCCATGCTGAAGGTGGCCGGCGGCGATGCTCATGCGGAGGTCCCTGCACTCGGCCGCAAGGACGAGGTGGGGCATCTGGCCGGCGCCCTGGAGACCTTCAAGCTCAACCTCGCGGAAAGTCGCCGTCTCGCCGCCGAACAGGAGGCCGAACGTGCCGCCAAGGAGCGCCGGGCCAACGTCGTGGCGGGAGCCGTGGCCGAGTTCGAGAAACAGATCAGCGAGGTGGTCAGCACGGTGAGTTCGGCATCGGCGGAGCTCGAGGCGGCCGCCTCGACGCTGACGCAGACTGCCGGCTCGGCCCAGCAGCTTTCGACCATCGTCGCTGCGGCCTCGGAAGAGGCTGCCGGCAACGTCCAGTCTGTCGCCGCCGCAACCGACGAGATGTCCTCGTCGGTCGGAGAGATCGGACGCCAGGTGCAGGAGTCGTCGCGCCGGGCCCATGAGGCGGTGCAACTGGCCAATTCCACCGACGCCAAGGTCACCGAGTTGCTCGATGCCGCCGGACGCATCGGCGACGTCGTCAAGCTGATCACCGCCGTCGCCGACCAGACCAACCTGCTGGCGCTGAATGCCACGATCGAGGCGGCGCGCGCCGGTGAGGCCGGCAAGGGCTTCGCCGTGGTGGCGAGCGAGGTGAAGGCGCTGGCAAGCCAGACCGCCAAGGCCACCGAGGCGATCTCGGCGCAAATCGTGTCGATGCAGCAGGCGACCCGCGAGGCAGCCACCGCCATCCGGACGATCGGCACGAGCATCGTCGAGGTTTCGGAGATTTCCACCGCCATCGCCGCCGCCGTCGAGGAGCAGGGCGCCGCAACGCTGGAGATTGCCCGCAATGTCCAGGAGGCCTCCAAAGGAACATCGGAGGTGGCCTCCAACATCACCGAGGTCAATCGCGGAGCAATCGAGACGGGTTCTGCCTCGACGCAGGTCCTGTCGGCGGCGCAGGAACTGGCGACCCAGGGCAGCCGCCTGAAGACGCAGGTCGACAGTTTCCTGGCGACCGTTCGGGCGGCCTGACCCCGCCCCGTCGCCCCCGCCTGAGGAACAACGGCCGGACCGCCCGAGCATGCCGGGCGGTCCTTGTCGTATTCAGCCCTTGACGGCGACCCCTGATGCACCAGTTGTGGCTTTGGGGGGAGCACTGTCTGCACGCGTCCTGGACGGGACCGGAGGACGACATCATGCACCATACAGGCATATCCCTATCAGCCGCAGCGATCCTGGTCGTTGCCGCCGTCAGCGACGCATCAGCCCTGTGCAGCATCGCCGCCCGTCCCTTCGTTATGGGCCAGCCGGGCCGGATTTCGATGACGGTTTCGGGCGAGCCGTGCCGCATCAGCCTGCTGGCTGGCGGACAGAGCCGCTACGAATCCCTCGAGATCGTTGCGCGCCCGCGCGGCGGCCGCGTCGTCGCCGACGGCCGGACCGGCGTGGTCTATACGCCGCGGCCGGGCTTTGCCGGTTCCGACCGGTTCATCTTCGCGGTCACGGGCACGAGCAGCATCGGCAGCGGCACGTCCGAACTCTATGTCGACGTCGAGGTCGAGTAGGCCTGCCTAGGTCAGGATGCTGACCAGCCAGAGCGCCAGCGCCGGGAAGGCCACCACCAGGCCGAGACGCAGCACATCGGCCAGCACGAAGGGCAGCACACCGCGATAGGTGGAGAGGATCGGCACGTCCTTCGCGATGGCCGAGACGACGAAGACGTTGAGCCCGATGGGCGGTGCCGTCAGGCCGATGCCGACCACCATCAGCACGAGGATGCCGAACCAGATGGCGATGTCGTCCGGCATCATGCCGAGGTCGAGCGCCGTCACGATGGGAAAAAAGATCGGCAGCGTCAGCAGGATCATGGCGAGTTCGTCCATGACGCCGCCGAGGATGATGTAGAAGGCCAGCAGTCCGACGATGACCCCATAGGGCGGCAGGCCCGACTGCGTGACGATCTCGGCCGCCGTCGCCGGCAGTTGCGACAGCGCGAGGAAGCCGTTGAACACCTCCGCACCTAGCAGGATGATGAAGATCATCGCCGAGGTCTCGGCCGTCTGGATGAGCGAGGCCCGGATCTCCGCCCAGCCGAGGCTGCGCTGCGCGACGCCCACGACCAGCATGGCGATGCAGCCGACGGAAGCGCCCTCCGTCGGCGTGAAGACGCCGCCATAGATGCCGCCGACGACGGCGACGGCAATGAGCATAACGGGCCAGACGCCGATCAGCGCCCGCCCGCGTTCCGTCCAGCCGACCCGCTCCACCGCCGGACCGGCATCCGGTCGCAGCCGCACCATGACGGCGATGACGATGCAGTAGAAGACCGCGGCGAGAAGGCCCGGAATGAGCGCCGCCATGAACAGCTTGGCGATGTTCTGCTCGGTGGTGATGGCATAGACGACGAGGATGACCGAGGGCGGGATAAGGATGCCGAGCGTCCCGCCGACTGCGATCATGCCGGTGGCGAAGCCCTGGTCATAGCCATAACGCTTGAACTCCGGCAGCGTCGCCCGGCCGAACGTCGCTGTCGTGGCCACCGACGACCCGCAGATGGCACCAAAGCCCGCGCAGGCGCCGATCAGCGCCATGCCGAGTCCGCCGCGACGGTGCCCGAGGAAGCTCGCAGCCGCCTTGAACAGGGCGGCGGAGAGACCGGATTTCTCCGCCAGCGCACCCATGAGAATGAAGAGAGGGATCACCGACAGCGTATAGTTGGCGAACAGGTGATAGGGCGTCGTCTTCATGTAGTTGAGGAAGATCGGCAGGCTCGTGAACCAGGCATAGCCGATGGAGCCAGCGGTTAGCATGGCGAGTCCGATGGGCATGCGGAGTACCAGAAGGACCAGCATGCCGGCAAAGCCGACGGCAGCGACGGCGGCCCCGCTCACGTGGACCTGCGCCCCAGGCGCCGGGCTGATGTCAGGGCGACGATGCCGAGGAAAAGCGACATGGCTCCGACTGCCAGAATCGCCCAGCCGACCGGAATGGCCAGAACCATGGAACTGGTGCGCGAAGCGATGGCGTCCAGGCCGCCGAGGATCAGTCGCCACCCGATGAGAAACGCGAAGCCGGCGTAGACGACGTCCCACAACCGGTCGAGACCGCGATTGAACCAGGTGGGCGTGCGGAGGGTGAATGTATCGACGAAGACATTGCCCCTGCGGAGCTGGCAAAGCGGCAGGAACGCGAAGACCGCCACGGCTGTCGCGATCTGCACCATTTCGAAGTCCCCTCTGACGCCGGACCTGAACAGCCAGCGCAGGAGGACGGAGACCGTCACCATGATCGCGGCGGCCAGCATGAAGAGGCCGCCGCAGATGGCAATCACGCGCGCGATGCGATCCATCCATGGCGGGGGCGCCGGTGCGCCGCCCGCTTCCGCCCCCTCAAGCGTCATGCCGGTCAGGCCGCCATATTCTTGGCAACCGCCGCCCGCACGTCGTCGACGATCTTCTGTCCGTCGAGGCCGCGGTCCTTGACACCCTTGATCCAGGCTTCCTCGACCGGCTTCGTGGCGGTGCGCCACTTGGCGACCTCGTCCTCGGCCAGCACAGTGATGGTGTTGCGCGAACGGCCCTTGACCATCTCGGCGACGACACGCCCGCGCTCGTCCCACATCTCGCCGGCCATGACGGCAGCCATCATGCCCGAGTGATCGTCCATGACCTTCTTCAGGTCGGCCGGCAGTGCGGTGTACTTCGCCTTGTTCATCGCAAGGATGAAGGTCGCGGTGTAGAGCGTGGGCGAACCCGGAATCTCGGTGTGGTGGTTGACCAACTCATGCAGGCGCAGCGCCGGCACGACTTCCCACGGCACGACGGCGCCGTTGATGACGCCCTGCGCCAGAGCCTCCGGCACCTGCGGGATCGGCATGCCGATGGCGGTGGCGCCAAGGGCGCGCAGCGCCTCGCCGGCCTGGCGGGTCGGGAAGCGCAGTTTCAGGCCCTGCAGGTCGGCCTGCGTCTTCACCTGCTTGTTGGAATGGATGAGGCCGTGGTCGTGGGCCCACAGGCACAGCGGCTGGACCTCGGAATATTCCTTGTAGAAGTGGGTCGGGCCGAGCTCGGCCATGACCTTCGAATTGGTGACGCCGCGCTTGCCGGCGATGAAGGGCAGTTCCATCGCCTCGGTCGCCGGGAAGCGGCCCGGCGTATTGCCCGGCAGGGTCCAGACGATGTCGGCCACGCCATCGCGCGCCTGGTCGAAGAGCTGGGGCGGCGCGCCGCCAAGCTGCATGGACGGGAAGATGTCGATCTTGATGCGGCCGCCGGACGCCTCCTGCACCTTGCGCGACCATGGCAGCAGGAAGCGCTGGTGGGCATTCGAGACCGGCGGCAGAAAGTGGTGCAGCCTGAGCGACACCTGAGGCGTCTGGCCCCAGGCTGTTCTCATCACGGCGGGTGTTGCAACGGCGGCGCCGGCGAGAGCCAGCGCATGGCGACGGGTAAGCGTCATGGCGTTCGTCCTCCTCAATCGTCCCGGGGAAGGCCTTGCTGGCCTCGCGCCTTTCCGGCGTTTTGGTCGATTGAGGACGACGATAGCGACAGGATCGCACCGATAGCAACCCGTTTAGTTGGATATCCGACTAAATGGGTCTGCGCAGAATTGCTGATGGCGCCACGTCACATGGTCGCTCCGATCTGCCAGGGCACAAACTCATTGTCGCCGTAGCCGAGCAGTTCCGACCTGGTCTTCTCGCCCGACGCGGTCCGGAGGATCAGGTCGAAGATCTCGCGGCCCTTGTCCTCCAGCGACACGCCGTCCAGCACGTCGCCACAGTTGATGTCCATGTCGTCGATCATGCGGGCGAAAATGTCGGAGTTCGTCGCAAGCTTGATCGACGGTGTCGGCTTGCAGCCATAGGCCGAGCCGCGGCCGGTGGTGAAGGTCAGCATATTGCAGCCACCGGCGACCTGCCCCGTCGCCGCCACAGGGTCGTAGCCCGGCGTGTCCATGTAGACGAAGCCAGCGCGGTCGATCTTCTCGGCATAGTGATAGACGCCGCGCAGCGTCGTGGACCCGCCCTTGGCGGCGGCCCCCAACGACTTCTCAAGGATGGTCGTGAGGCCGCCCGCCTTGTTTCCCGGCGAGGGATTGTTGTCCATCGAGCCCTCGTGCTTGGCGGTGTAACCCTCCCACCAGCGGATGATGTCGACCAGCTTCTCGCCGACCGCGCGGCTCTCGGCGCGGCGCGTCAGGAGATGCTCGGCGCCGTAGATCTCCGGCGTCTCCGACAGGCAGGCCGTGCCGCCGTGCTGCACGAGGATGTCGACGGCCTTGCCGAGAGCCGGGTTGGCCGTGATCCCCGAATACCCGTCCGAGCCGCCACACTGGAGTGCGAGGCAGAGTTCGGAGGCCGGAAGCGTCTCGCGCTTGGCCTGATTGACGATAGGCAGCATCTCGCGGATGCGCGCGAGGCCGGCCTCGATCGATTTCCTCGTGCCCCCGGTCTCCTGGATGGTCATGGACCGGAACCGGTTGCCTGGCTCGATCCCGTAGTCCTTCATGAGACGCGGAATCTGGAAGACCTCGCAGCCGAGGCCGACGATCAAGACCGCCGAGACGTTCGGGTTGGTCGCATAACCCCAGATGGTGCGCTCCAGGATGTCGAAGCCGAGCCCTTCGCTCGCCAGCCCGCAGCCGGTGCCGTGGACCAACGGGATCACACCGTCGACATTCGGGAACTCGGCCAGCATGCCCGACCGGTTCACCGCCTCGGCCATGAAGCGGGCCACCGAGGCCGAGCAGTTCACGGATGTGAGAATGGCGATGTAGTTGCGCGTGCCGGCCCGGCCGGTCGACCGTCGAAATCCTTCGAAGGTCGCCCGCTGTTCGAGCGGCAGGATGTCCTCCGGCCGCGCGTCCCGGGCGAAGGCGTAGTCGCGTTCGAAGGCGGCGAAGGCGCAGTTGTGGGTATGGACCCAGTCCCCGGGCACGATGGGCTTCGAGGCGAAGCCGATGATCTGGCCATATTTGACGATGGGCTCGCCCTCGGCGAGCGGTCGCGTCGCCATCTTGTGGCCCTTCATGACGCGTGCCGTCGCCGTCACCCCGTCAACCCGCTTGCCGGCATCGATCATATCGACAGCGACGACGACATTGTCCTCCGCGGCGAGGCGGATGAAACGGGGTTGGGTGGTCATGGGGCTCTCCCGGCGCAGCGCCCACTCGGGCGTCATTGCCGGGGATCATGGCCTTTGAACCGTTTTAAGAAAAGGGGCCGCGCCGCCGGCCAGCCCCTCGCCTCAGCCGGTGCCGAGGCCGCCTTTTTCCCGGACGAAGCGGGCGACCTCCGCCACGCCCTCGCCCGTCTTGATGTTGGTGAAGACGAAGGGGCGCTGTCCCCGCATGCGCCGGGAATCCCGATCCATATTGCCGAGATCGGCGCCGACCATTGGCGCGAGATCGGTCTTGTTGATGACGAGGAGGTCGGAACGGGTGATTCCGGGACCGCCCTTGGAGGGGATCTTCTCGCCCGCCGCCACGTCGATCACGTAGATCGTCAGATCCGCGAGTTCCGGCGAGAAGGTCGCCGCGAGGTTGTCACCACCCGATTCGATCAGGATCAGGTCGAGTTCAGGAAATTTCTGCCGCATCTCGGCGACGGCCGCGAGGTTGATCGAGGCATCCTCGCGGATCGCCGTATGCGGGCAGCCGCCGGTCTCGACGCCCATGATGCGCTCGGTCGGCAGCGCCCCCGACCGCATCAGATATTCGGCGTCCCACTTGGTGTAGATGTCGTTGGTGATCGCCGCGATCTCGAATTCGCCGCGCAATGTCTTGCAGAGCGCGTCCATCAGCGCGGTCTTGCCGGAGCCGACGGGGCCACCGATGCCGACGCGCAGGGGGCCGTGAGGGGAAGCCATCGGGTCAACTCCTGAAGAGACGGGTATATTGCGTTTCATGGCGCATGGACGCCAGATCGGAACGCAGCGCATGGCCGCCGATGTCATCGAGCGTGAGGGCACGCGCCGCGGCCGCCGTATCGGTCACCACCTGCTCCATGGCCGCCAGAGCGCGCTGGCCGTCGGTCTGGCCGAGCGGCACGAGGCGGACGGCAGCCGATATCAGGTTCGCCGCCACCGCATGCAGGAAGGCGTGGAGCGCGGTCGCCTCGTCGATGCCGTGGGCCGCAGTCGCCGCGCCCACCGCCACAGGATAAGCGACAGCATCGGGCCATGAGGCCCGGACGAGGGCGAGAGCTGCCGCCGGCCAGGCGGCCTCGGTCGCCGCCATGAAGGCATTGCCCTGGGCGGTGGTCTCGAGCCGCCGCTCCTTCGAGGGCTGGAAGGCGAGCGCAAGCTCGGCGACCTCGGTCAGCGCCGTACCGTCGGCGGCAGCCACGGCCCGGTGGGCATGAGCGCAGAAGGTCGCATCGGCGAGCCCCGAGCCCTGCCGCAGCACCACGGTCAGCCAGTCCACGAGGCTCCCGAGGCTGGTGATGTCGCCCGTCTCCACAGCCCATTCGAGGCCGTGCGAATAGCTGAATGCCCCGACCGGATAGGCGGGCGACATCCAGGCGAGCAGGCGATAGAGCGCCGCCGGGGCGGCGGCCGGCTCAGCCATGCTTGTGGTCGTGATGGTGGTGGCCGTGATCGTGGCCGCAGCCGCAGGTCTCGTCGTGGACGTGCCCCTCCGTCTTCACCGCCAGCACGTCGCGCGGCCTTTGGGCATGGCCGTGGTCGTGGGAGTGTCCGTGATCATGTGAATGGGCATGGTCGTGCGCGTGCCCGTGGCCATGGGAGTGGCCGTGGTCATGCCCCGTGACGGTGCCATGGCCATAGGCGCCGCCTTCGGGGTCGAAGGGCGCCTCGATCGGCACGACTTTCGCGCCGAGACCGCGCACCATGTCCTCGATGACGTGATCCCTGCGGATGCGCAGGCGCGTGCCCATGATCTGCGTCGGCAAGTGGCGATTGCCGAGATGCCAGGCGACGCGAACCATGTGGTTCGGGTCGGATGTGCGGATTTCGACCAGCGATTCGGCAGCGGCAACCACGAGAACGACGCGCCCGTCCTCCAGTTCTAGCCCGCAATCCGAGACAAGCGGCACGGCCTCGGGAAGGTCCAGCAGGAAGGCGGTGCCCTCCACGCCCTCCATGGCGAGCCGGCGGCGGTGGCGGTCGTCATAGTCGAGGACGACGCGGTCGACGACGGAACTCTCGGTGAAGGAATGAGGATCGAGAACCCTGGTGGCGCGGATCATGGCGATCGCCTCTGATGCGAATGGCAGCGCATCCTCTAGAACAGGAAGTAGCGCTGCGCCATGGGCAGCTCTTTCGCCGGTTCGCAGGTCAGCAACTCCCCGTCCGCCCGCACCTCGTAGGTCTCGGGATGGACCTCGATGTGCGGCGTCGCGCCGTTGTGGATGAGGCTCTTCTTGGAGATGCCGCCGCGGACGTTTTCCACCGGCAGCACGATGCGGTCGAGGCCGAGCTTCTCATGCACGCCGCGCTCATAGGCCGCCCGCGACACGAAGGTCACCGAGGAAGCCGTCATCGCCTTGCCGAAGGCACCGAACATCGGCCGGTAGTGCATCGGCTGCGGCGTCGGGATCGAGGCGTTGGGGTCGCCCATGGGCGCCGCGGCGATGGTGCCGCACTTGATGACGAGCGCCGGCTTCACGCCGAAGAACTTCGGCTCCCACAGCACCAGATCGGCGAGCTTGCCGACCTCGACCGAGCCGATGTGCTTCGACAGGCCGTGGGCGATGGCCGGGTTGATCGTCACCTTGGCGATGTAGCGCTTGACGCGGAAGTTGTCGGCGCCGGTGCCGACGTCCTCGGCAAGCGGTCCGCGCTGCACCTTCATCTTGTGGGCTGTCTGGAAGGTGCGGATGATCACCTCGCCGATGCGCCCCATGGCCTGGCTGTCGGAGGCCATGATGGAGAGTGCGCCCATGTCGTGGAGGATGTCCTCTGCGGCGATGGTCTCCTTGCGGATGCGGCTCTCGGCGAAGGCGACATCCTCCGGGATCGAGGGCGACAGGTGGTGGCAGACCATGAGCATGTCGAGGTGTTCCTCGATCGTGTTCACGGTGTAGGGCATGGTCGGGTTGGTCGAGGACGGCAGCACGTTCTCCACCATCGCCACCTTGATGATGTCGGGTGCGTGGCCGCCGCCGGCGCCCTCCGTGTGGAAGGCGTGGATGGTGCGGCCCTTCAGCGCCGCGATGGTGTCATCGACGAAGCCGCTCTCGTTCAGCGTGTCGGTGTGGATCATCACCTGGATGTCGTGGTCGTCGGCCACCGACAGGCAGTTGTCGATGGCGGCCGGCGTCGTGCCCCAGTCCTCGTGCAGCTTGAGCGCGCAGGCGCCGGCCTCGATCTGCTCGACGAGGGCATCGGGCAGCGCGGCATTGCCCTTGCCGGCGAAGGCGAGGTTCATGGGGAAGGCTTCTGCCGCCTGCAGCATCCGGGTGATGTGCCAGGGACCGGGCGTGCAGGTGGTCGCGGTGGTGCCGGACGCCGGCCCCGTGCCGCCTCCGAGCATGGTCGTCAGCCCGCTCATCAGCGCGTCGTCGATCTGCTGCGGGCAGATGAAGTGGATGTGGGTGTCGATGCCGCCGGCGGTGAGGATCTTGCCCTCGCCGCCGATCGCCTCCGTGCC
>CAZEZD010000023.1:0-17575 GCA_964516115.1 uncultured Hyphomicrobiales bacterium | reverse complement strand
TCGGCGTCATC
The DNA here is from genome assembly GCA_964516115.1 of uncultured Hyphomicrobiales bacterium. Classification (GTDB taxonomy): domain Bacteria; phylum Pseudomonadota; class Alphaproteobacteria; order Rhizobiales; family Phreatobacteraceae; genus Phreatobacter. The sequence continues at coordinate 17,564 of CAZEZD010000023.1, read as the reverse complement.
GTGCTGCGCGCCATCATGATCGGCGTCGGCGCGGCGGTGGTCTCCCAGTTCTCCTGGGTCCTCTACATCTTCGCCGCCTTCCTCGTCGCCACCGGCGTCAAGATGCTGGTGTTCAAGGAGGGCAAGACCGACATCTCGACCAACCCGGTCCTCGCCTTCATGCGCCGGCGCTTCAACGTCACGCAGGAGCACCACGACGAGAAGTTCTTCGTGAAATTGCCGGATCCGAAAGCGCCGGAAAGCGGGCACCGGATCTGGTTCATCACGCCGCTGTTCATGGCGCTCGTCCTCATCGAGATCGCCGACGTGATCTTCGCGGTCGATTCGGTGCCGGCGATCTTCGCCATCACCACGGACCCCTTCATCGTCTACACCTCGAATATCTTTGCGATCCTCGGCCTCCGCGCTCTCTATTTCGCGCTCGCGGCCATGATCCATCGTTTCCATTATCTGAAGACGGCGCTCGCCCTCGTTCTTGTCTTCATCGGCGGCAAGGTCTTCGCCGCGGACCTCATGGGCATCGACAAAGTGCCGCCGGTCCTGTCGCTGACGGTCACTCTCGGCCTTCTCGCCGGCGGCGTAATCTACAGCCTGTGGAAAACCCGAAGGCAGGAGCGCGCAGCGGCACGGGCGGCGTAGGATCGCCCGGCCATGGAGGTCCTGCTTTCTCCCGTCATCCTCTTTTTCGTGCTGGGCGTCCTGGCCGCCGCGGCCAGGTCAGACCTCGCCATCCCCGAGCCGATCGCCAAGGGGATGGCGCTCTATCTCATGGCCGCCATCGGCCTGAAGGGCGGCGTCGAGGTTTCGGCGAGCGGCTTCTCGCCGCTCATGGCGTCCGCGGCGGTCGCAGGTCTTGCGCTGAGCTGCCTGATCCCCGTCGGCGCCTTCGCCCTGCTGAGGAGCCTCGGCCGACTGCCGCGGCTGGATGCTGCGGCGGTGGCGGCCCACTACGGCTCGGTCAGTGTCGTCACCTTCGTCGCCGGCAGCGAGATGCTCGCGGCGGCCGGCATGGCGCCGGCCGGCTTCATGGTGGCCGTGCTCGCCCTGATGGAGACGCCGGCCATCATCGTCGGACTTCTTCTCGCAAGGGGTGTGCGCGCCGGGGACGCACATGAGCGCCACGAACTCCTGCGCGAGACCCTGCTGAACGGGACTGTCGTGCTGCTGCTCGGCAGCTTCGTCATCGGCCTCGTCGTCGGCAAGAAGGGCTTCGCCACCGTGGCCCCGGTCTTTGACTCCGGATTTCGCGGCGTTCTCTGCCTGTTTCTCCTCGACATGGGCCTCGTCGCCATCCGCAGGCTGCGCGAGACGCGCTCCCTGACGCTGCGCCTCGCATCGCTCGGCATCGTCCTGCCGGTGATCAACGGCGCGCTCGGGACGCTGCTGGGGCACTTCATAGGGCTCGACGCCGGCTCGGCCGCCGGCCTCGGAATCCTTGCCGCCAGCGCCTCCTACATCGCTGTTCCGGCGGCCATGCGCCTCGCCCTTCCGCAGGCGGATGCGGGCCTCTCCCTGGCGATGTCGCTGGCCGTGACATTTCCCTTCAACATCGCGATCGGCATCCCCGCCATCTCGTACCTTGCACGATGGTTGTCGCCATGACCCCGACGGAACGACGCAAGAAGGTCGATATTCTCGCCGACAGGCCCCTGGTCCGGCGGATAGTGGAGATTATCGAACGCAGCGGCGTGACAGGTCACACCGTTCTGCCGGTGGCGGAGGGGGGCGGCTATCGCGGCATATGGAGCGACGACCAGGTGGCGGGAGCCTCGGCCAAGATGCTCGTCTTCACCATCACCACCGCGCCCAAGGCGGAGGAGATCGTCGAGGCGCTGACGCCTCTCCTGGAGACGCACAGCCTTCGCGTCTGGCTCACCGATGTCGAGGTGATACGTACCGAACGCTTCTAGGACGAGGTGCAAGGGCACCGACCGCGGGTTGTTCGGTGTACGGCCCTCGCCGGCACTCCTGACCTCGGTTCTCAGGAGCCCGAAGAGGGTCCCCCCGCGGCTTCGGGGGACGGGACCTGCATCGGCGCGGCCGGATCAGATGCTTGACGCCCTGCCATCGCAGCCGTGATGAAACCGAGAATGTCGCGGGAATGGAACGGCTTGCGCACGAAGGTGGCGCCCGTCAGTTCGGCGGGCAGATCGGATGGCAGCGAGCCCGAGACGAAGGCGAAGGGCGTGCCGCGCTCGCGCAGCTTCAGCGCGACCTCGAAGGTCTTGCCGCCGACCACATCGACATCGAGCAGGGCGCAATGCACCACATCGTCGGCGAACGCCTGCGCCTCGCGCAGGCTGTCCACGACGATGACCTCCGTCCGCGGCCCGAGATCGTCGAGGACTGCGGCCTCGATATCCATGGCGATGAACGGGTCGTCTTCGACGATGAGAATGCGTTGCTTGCCCATACCCTTGACTTGCCTATGCGAGCGAACCCTCGTCGCTCCAGAACTCACCCCTGTAGAGAACCAACTCTACGCGAACATACCATTAATATCGCATCCCAGCGACCGGACGGCGTTCAACCGCCCGGCACGGGAGTGTTAGGATTGGTACTTTCCGGTCGCGTCCCGGCCGGGTTCATGCGGCGCCATCGGCGAAGCCGACGGCAAGATGCGACCCCGCAAGCGCGAGCGCGAGCAGGCTCACGTCCACGATGACCGGTGTCAGGCTGACCACGCCGCCAAACAGGACGGCGCCGGCCACCAGAATTGTCACTGTCGAGGGCATGATCCCCATGGCGACCTCCGGCAAGCAGCGGTTTCGAACCGCATTCCTGAACCGGATAACCGGCATCCGCAGCGAGGGTTCCCCAAGGCCGGGGAAAAATCTCCGCCGCGTCACCCGACCCGCTCAGGCCACCTTCCGCTCCGACCGTCGGTCGAAGAACAGCGCCTGGCTGATCGCCGCCTTCACCGCTTCCGGCTGGAACGGCTTGGTGATCAGGAAGGCCGGCTCGGGCCGCTCGCCGGTGAGGAGGCGCTCGGGATAGGCGGTGATGAAGATGACCGGCAGGTCGATGCTCTGCAGGATCTCCGCGACCGCCTCCAGCCCCGAGGAACCATCGGCCAGCTGAATGTCGGCGAGGACGAGCCCGGGGCGCTTCTTCGCGACAAGGGCGACGGCCTCCTTGTGGGTCCGGGCGATGCCGGTGACCGAGTGGCCGAGTTCCTGGACCAGCGTCTCGATGTCGAGCGCGATGATCGGTTCGTCCTCGATGATGAGGACGTCGGTAGCCACCTGCTCGGCGATCTCCCGGCCGGCCTGCTGGATGAGAGCGCCCGCCCGTTCGAGATCGACGTCGAGGACGGCGGCGACCTCCTCCAGTGCGAAGCCCTCGACGGTCCTCAGCAGGAAGGCCTGGCGGGACAGCGGGGTCAGCGCCTCGAGGTTGCGCTCCACGGCGCCCGCGCGAGCCAGCGTCGCGGTCGGTGGCGCCATGTTCACCGGCATGGACGACCAGAGCTTGAGGAAGATCCGGTACAGTGCGATGCGGGCCGACACGTCCCTCGGGAAGGACGCGGGATCGGCCACCAGAGCCTCGAGCGTCGCCAGCACATAGGAATCGCCGCCGGCCTGCGTGCCGTCAAGGGCACGGGCGAAGCGGCGCAGGTAGGGGAGATGCGGGGCAATTTCCGCAGCAATGGTCATTCTGGACTCCTGTCGAATGGGTCCCAGAGCAGCGCGGAACCTCTTGGTTTGGCAAGCTTTTTATTTTTTCGTTTTGCGGGAACCATTGCCGGCAGCGAACGTTCTGGGTTGGATCAGGTGCGTGCCCGGCGGGTGCGCGAGGAGAGGCCGATGGGCGCGATTCAGGACGACAACGACAAGGACCGGAAGGACGACGACAGGGACATCGTCCTCGACCCGCGCATTCAGGAGGCCATCGGCAAGTCGCTGAAGGCCCATTACGACGACCTCATCAAGGCGCCCATGCCCGATCGCTTCCTCGTTCTGCTCGCCGAGCTCGAAGCCAAGGAGCGTCGCAATGGCCAGTGACGAGTTCCGTGAAGGCCTCATTGCGGAGTTGCCGAACCTGCGCGCCTTCGGCGTCTCCCTGTGCGGCTCGGTCACGCAGGCCGACGACCTCGTGCAGGAGACCATGCTGAAGGCCTGGGGCAATTCCGAGAAGTTCCAGCCGGGGACGAGCCTGCGCGCCTGGCTGTTCACCATCCTGCGCAACACCTACTACTCGCTCTACCGCAAGCGTGGCCGCGAGGTGCAGGACAGCGACGGAACCTATGCCCAGCGCCTCACCGTGTCGGGCGAACAGGAAAGCGCGCTCGATCTCGCCGATTTCCGCAAGGCGCTCGCCAAGCTTTCGGAGGAACATCGCGAGGTGCTGATCATGGTCGGCGCCAGCGGCCTGTCCTACGAGGAGGCGGCCGACATCTGCGGTGTCGCAGTCGGCACGATCAAGAGCCGCGTCAACCGCGCCCGCGCCAAGCTCGCCGATCTCCTCGGCATTACAGGCGTCGACGATATCGGGCCGGATCGCCGCACAACGGCCGTCATCCGGCAGTCCCCGGCCGACATGGCGCGCACCTCATCGACATGAACGTCACGGCATTCCGCACCGTCCGGGGTCGCCTTCTCGCCTTGATGGTTCTCGTGATCCTGCCCATCGCCGTGATCACGGCGGTGACCGCGACTGCGACCTACCGCTCGGTCCTCTCCTCGATCGAGGCCTCGCAGTTGCAGACGGTCGGCAACTTCGCGGTGCGGACCCGCGTCTGGTTCCGGGAATCGCTCCGGACGCTCCTGGCCGCCACGGCAAGCGTCGCAGCCACCGATGCCTCGGCCGAGCAGTGCCGCGCCATCGCCAACCGCATTGTCGGCGACAATATCGGCATCAGCGCGGTCGCACTCAGTGCGGGCGAGCGCCCGGGATGCACCGCCGGCCAGACCGCGGACCTTTCCGCGGCCGTCATCGGCGGCATCGTCGAGAGTTACCGGACGCGCAGCCGCAGCAGCACGTGGATCGGCAGTGACCTCGCCGAATCCAGCTACGGGGTGGCACAGGTCGGGCAGCGCCGCTTCATGGTTATCTATGCGCGCCGCAGCACCGGTCCGCAGACCCAGATTCTCGAATCCCTGCTGCTCGTCGATGCGGTCATCATGAATCGCGCCTTCGCGCTGGGAGTGGTCAATCCCGGGGTCATCGTTGGTATCGTCCGCGGCAACACCGACATCGTGGCGGCCCGCGGCGCCGACGAATCCGACATGACCTGGCTGCCTGTCGAGGCGAGCAGCACAAGTGAGTTGCAACGCTGGGAGACCGTCAGCCGTGCGGGGCAGAGGGCCACCTACGGCATGCAGCGGGTCGCCGAGCCGGACCTCTACGTGCTGGCGCGCTTCGACCAGCAGGCGGAGCGGGCGGCTTTCCTCCAGTTCATCGCGCTCCTTCTGACCCCGCTGGTGACGCTGATGGTGCTCTTCGCAGTTTACTCGCTGGCCATCGACGCCAATATCGTGCGGTGGATCCGCGGTATCGAGGCGGCGGCGGTGGCCCGAAGCTCCCAGGAAGCGACACTCGCCCCGGTCGATGCCGCCATGCCCCACGATATCCGCCGCGTCTCCGAGGCCTTCAACACGCTGGTCGTCGACCAGGCCGACCGCGTCGAACGGCTCAACCAGACGATCGGCGCCAATCGCCACCTTGTCCGCGAACTGCACCACCGCGTGAAGAACAGCCTGCAGGTGATCCAGAGCTATCTCAGCCTGGCGCGACGCCAGCACGCAGCAGAACACCGGCCGGTGCTGGCGGCGGTCGAGGCGAAGGTCCACGTGCTGTCGATCGCCTATCGCCACGCCCTCGCCCAGGGCGAGATGCGGCCCGTCGAGCTGAAGCCCTTCCTCGACGAGGTGACGGCCATGCTCAACGGCCTGCTCCAGCCGGCGCGGCCGTGGATCACCGCCACCGCTCCGGAGGATACGGCCCTGGTGGTCGATCGCGCCATTCCCCTCGGACTGCTGGTCGTCGAGATGGCGACGCATGCGCTGCAGGAGGACGAGGCGGACAGCGTGTCGGTGCAGATCGGCACCGGCGCTGGCGACACCCTGACACTCGACGTCACGACGGATCACCGTCGGACCAGTGCCGTCAACACCAAGGTTGCCCTCGGCTTGCTGCGCCAGATCGGCGCGACGCAGACGGCAGGACCGGACGGCGCCAGCGCCGGGCGCTGGCACGTGCCTCTCTGATGGCCGATCAGGCGACGCTGGCGTAGCTTTCGGTCGGCGCGATATCCACCCCGACGGACAGGCTGATCAGGGCGCCCACCGGGCCGATGAAGCTGCCCGAGACCGGCGAGGCGTCCCACGGCACCCGTGCCACCGCGACGCGGATCAGATGCGGGTCGGCGACGAGAGCGTTGGTCGGATCAAACTCCACCCAGCCGTCACCGGGAATGAAGACCTCGGCCCAGGCATGGGTCAGACCGGCGGCCGAGCGCTGCCACGGATCAGCCTGGCCGTCATGCAGATAGCCCGTCACGAAGCGCGCCGCATAGCCGAGACGCCTGACGGCCTCGATGAACAGCCAGGCGAGATCCCGGCAGGAGCCGGACTTGAGGTCCAGCGTCTGCGTCGGCGTCTGGGTGCCCTCCTCATAGCGGACCGCGTAGCCGAAACCGGCATGGATGGCCCGCGACAGGCGGCTCAGCGCGTCGAGGTCCTGGGCGTCCCCGGCCAGGGCCGACGCAATCCAGGCGGCGAGAACTCCACCCTCGTCGCCGCTGGCCGGCACCAGGAAGGGCTGCAGCACGATCCGCTCGCCATCGGAATAGTGGGGGACGAAGGCTGCGCCCGCCGTCGTATGGGCCCGCGGAAAGGCGGAGGCATAGCGGCGCAGCACGAGGCCCGAGGTGATCTGCAGCCTGTCGGCCATGCCGGCAAAGGTCGCGACGCAGATCGGGTTGCCATAGACGTCGTGCGACCAGTGCAGTTCGGCGTTCGGGAAGATGTCGAGCTGCGTATCGAGGATGCGCAGATCGAAGCTGTCGCGCGGGCGCAGCATCAGCCGGTGCGGTCCGAACTGCACCGGCCCCGCATACTGATAGGTCGTGACGTGACGCAGGTGCAGATCCATGGTGGCGATCGAACTCCCGGGTCGCGCCTCGATACAGCTTCGCACCCGGACACTGTGAAAAAGAGAAGCCGCCAGAGGCGGCTTCAGTGAGGTCTACATCGCGGGAAGGGACATGCGATGATCGCTTCATCAACGCGCCTCCCGCATATTGGTTCCCGGAATTTTTCCGGTCGCTACCGGTGGGAAAAGCCCCTGCCCGTCAGGCCGCCTCACGCCCGCTGAGCAGCCGCCAGAGCGACTTGCGGATCGGCGTCGATTGCATGCGCGCGCCGGCGGGCCGCCGCACCAGCGTGATCTTGCGGTCGTGGAACCTTTCGAGCCCCGGTCGATGGCCGACGCTGATCAGCGTCGAGGCGGCAAGTTCGTTCTCGAACAGGGAGAGCAGGCTGTCCTGGCTGCCCTCGTCGAGCGCGGCCGTCGCCTCGTCCATGATGATGATCGGCGGCTTGTGGATCAGAAGGCGGCAGAAGGCGACGCGCTGGCGTTCGCCGCCGGACAGGACGCGATCCCAGTCGTCATCCTCATCGAGGCGTTTCGCCAGATAGCCGAGCCCGCAGCGCTCCATGGCCTGCAGGATGACCGCATCCTCCACCGCCGCCTCGCCCTCGGGGTAGAGCAGAATGTCCTTCAGTGTGCCGCGGGGCAGGTAGGGCTTCTGCGGCACGAAGGCGTAGGGCGTGTTGCGCGGGAAGGCGATGCGCCCCGAGCCCCAAGGCCAGAGCCCCGCGAGCGCGCGGATGAACGTGCTCTTGCCGGTGCCGCTCTCCCCGGCGATGAGGATCTTTTCTCCAGGCTGGATACGGATGGAGGCGTCGTCGATGACGACGCGGCCGTTGCGGTGGGCCAGCGACAGATTGTCGATGTGGATGGTGTCGTCCTCGCTCTCGTCGAGGTTGATCTGCTGCTCATCCTCCATGATCGTGCCGATATCCACCTCTTCCAGGGTCTCGGCGAATTCATCGACGCGCACCACCGAGGCGTACCATTCGGAGAGGCGCACGAAATTGTCGACGAACCAGATGAGCGCCGCCTGCACGGCGCTGAAGGCGGCGGCGACCTGCATGACGGCGCCGAGCGTCAGTTCGCCAGACAGGTATTTCGGCGCCGCCAGCAACAGCGGAACGATCGGGAACAGCGCGCCATTGGTGTTGAGGACCAGCGCGATGAACCCCTGGCGGCGAACGACCGCCAGCCAGGCCTTCACGACATTCGTGTAGGTATCCTTGACCGATGAGCGTTCGTCGGCGTCACCCTTGATCAGCGCGATGCTCTCGGCGTTCTCGCGCAGCCGCGTCATTTCCGCGCGGAACAGGGCTTCCGTCTCGTTCTTGGTCGCGATCTTCCCCACCAGCGCCCGGCCCACATAATAGGCCGCCGTCGACGTGATGACGGCATAGAGGACGGCCGCGATCGCCATGTAGGCCGGGATATGGAAGGTGCGCCCGCCGATCTCGAAGGATATCGAGCCGGCGACCGTCCAGAGGATCGCCGCGAAAGTGACGGCCGTGACGAAGGCGGCAATCAGGCCGATGGCGAATTCCACCAGCGGTTCGGTGGAGATGCGCACATCCTCCGCGATGCGGAACTCCGGCGCCGAGTGCTCCGTGGCGAGGAAGCCGAGGCGATAGTAGCGCTGGTCGGCGATCCACCACCCCGCCAGCCGATGGGTCACCCATTCGCGCCAGCGCACCTGCAGCAGCATGCGCGAGACGACGAGCCCGGACATGGTGATCGCAGCCACCCCGACGAGCAAGGGCAGCAGGCTGATGGCGGTGACGACGTCGCCGATCGCCTTCTTCTCGAGCGCGTCGAAGAACATGCGGTTCCAGCTGTTGATGCCGACCTGCGCCGCGATCTGCGCGAAAGCGAAGGCGAGCACCACGGTCGTCAGCATCCAGGCGCGAACGGCGGAAAAGCCCGTCCAGAAGCCCGTCGCCATGCGCAGGAATGATCGCGATCGCGACCGGTACGGCCGGTCCGCGACGTCGGTTTCGGAGGTGGACATGGTGAGGCTTCCGCGCGGCTGGAGGAGGCCCGACTTGACGACCCGCGCTTGCGGCGGCGGAATGCATCAGGAAGGGCCGACGTTAGGAACGCAATCGACGCCTGCGAGTTCCCTGCGCGGATCGACGCGCCGCACGACATTTTGGCGCGCGGAGGCCGAGGGGACCCATGATCTCGAATACGACATTGCACCGCACGACCCACCGCTGGTGTCACGCCTGTCCGCTGCGCCACAAACCGGCATTCCAGCCGAAGACCGCGGAGGACATCCAGTTCATATCGGCGATGAAGCTGGAACACCGGCGGCTGCCCGCCGGACAGGAGATCATCTTTCCCGGACAGGACGACGCCGAGCTGTTCACTCTCTTCGAGGGCTGGGCCTTCCGCTACAAGGTCCTGCCGGACGGCCGCAGGCAGATCCTCAACTTCCTGCTGCCGGGCGACCTGATGGGTCTGCAGGCGTCGCTCCTCTCGGTCGCCCAGCACGGCATCGAGGCGCTGACCGACGTGGAACTCTGCGTGTTTCCTCGCCGCAAGTTGTGGGACATGTTCGTCCGGATGCCGCAGCTTGCCTATGAAATGGCCTGGCTCGGCTCCCGCGAGGAGAGCCTCATCGACGAGAACCTCCTGTCCACCGGACAGCGCAACGCGACGGAACGCGTCGCCTCCCTCATCATCTCGCTCTATCGGCGCGCCGAGGTCCTCGGTCTGGTGACGGATCGCTCCTTTGTCTTTCCGCCGTCGCAACAGCAGCTCGCCGACGCCCTCGGCCTGTCGCTCGTCCACACCAACAAGACCTGGGCCAAGCTGCGGCGGGCCGGACTTTTCAGCTTCTCGGCCGGTCGCCTGACGATGGAGAATCCGCGCCTGACCGAGCGGATCGCCGCCCAGTACGATCGCGACCTGACACAACGGCCCATCCTCTGATCGCGCGGAAAGCTGATCCGCGCGCAAGGAACCGCTGGCCAATCACGGCGTTCCACCCTCATCATGACATCTGCCGCGCCCGGCGGATGCGGCCGCATGCCCGCATCCCTGCGAAGGAGCCCGTCCATGCATATCCGCTACGGTTGCGACATCGACATCGTCTGCGACCAGACCCTGCCGGCGATCCTGATGCTCGACGTCCATCCGGACCGGCGCAGCGACATCTCCGAGCCCGACGTGCTGGCCGCGTCATCGCTTGCGACAGGGGCGGCCTGCCCGACCGAGATCTATATCGACGGCTTCGGCAATATCTGCCGGCGCATCACCGTTCCGGCCGGCGGCGTGCGCCTGTCGGCCGAGGGCACCATCCACGATTCCGGCTTCCCCGATCCCGTGGCGCCGTGGGCGGCGCTGATGTCCCCCGACGCCCTTCCGCCCGAGACGCTGAGCTTCCTGCTCGGCAGCCGCTATTGCGAGACCGATACCCTCATGGCGGTCGCGTGGAGCAATTTTTCCGGCGTGCGCCCCGGGTGGGAGCAGGTGCAGGCCGTCTGCGACTTCGTCCACAGCCACATCCGCTTCGACTACCTGGCGGCCCGCCATACCCGCACGGCCGCCGAGGCCCTGCAGGAGCGCGTCGGCGTCTGCCGGGACTTCGCCCATCTCGCCGTCACCCTGTGCCGGTGCCTCAATATTCCGGCGCGCTATTGCACCGGCTATCTCGGTGATATCGGCGTGCCGGTCGACCCCAATCCGATGGACTTCAGCGCCTGGTTCGAGGTCTATCTCGACGGCACATGGTATGCCTTCGATGCGCGCCACAACCGGCCGCGGATCGGCCGGATCGTGATGGCGCGGGGACGAGATGCCGCGGACGTGCCCTTCGTCAATTCCTTCGGCCCGCATACGCTGGCACGCTTCACCGTCATCACCGAAGAGGTGGAGGGAAAGCGTTTCCCGCAGTCAGCCGAGTACCGCCGGCAGCACTGGCAGGCCATCAACGATATTCGCGATGCCGGCTAAGTAGATACTTTCTATATCCCCTATCGGCATGGATCATCGGAACAACAGGCCCTCCTGACAGTTGTCATGGCAACAGCGCGGTGCTTCGGAACTTGCCTTAGGCGGCATCCATCGCGCTGGTTTTCCACACAGGAGGCAACTGACATGATCAGGACCACTCTTTTGACGGCATCCGTCGCGACCCTTCTCGCCACCGGCGCGTTGGCCCAGACGGCCACCCCGGCGCCGCAGCAGCCGGCCGCCCCCACTCAGGCCCAGCCCATGCGTCCGATGACGCCGGCGGCCACCGAAATGGGTGCCCAGCAGCTGACCACCAGCAAGATCGTCGGCATGTCGATCTATGCCCCGAAGCCTGACCAGGCCTCGACCGGGACGACCGCTCCGATGACCACCGGCTCCACCGCCGCGCCGTCCTCGACGCACATGCAGCTGACGCCGGTCACCGACGAACAGTGGCGCACCATGCGTGACCGCCATGACTCCATCGGCAAGATCGACGATCTCGTCATTGGCACCGACGGCCGCATTTCCCATGCCGTTCTCGGCGTGGGCGGCTTCCTCGGCATCGGCGAGAAGACCGTCGCGCTTCCGCTGACCGACATCAAGTTCATGCGCATGTCGGACGGCACGCTGGTCGGCTTCGTCACGAGCACGAAGAAGCAGCTGCAGGACATGCCGGCGTTCACGCCCGCGCGCACCTGACGCCACACGGACAAGCGAGACAGTCAGCCCCGCGCCCCCGGCGCGGGGCTTTCGCTTGTTTAGTGACGTCTGGGGCGACGTCCGGCCGACTGGGATGGCGCATCTTCTGCTTCACTGGCAGAGCCGGCTGTCGCCGCGAGACCCGCGCGGCTCTGCATCGAGGTGGAGATGGTCCGCATGGGCTGCATCCGATCCCGGCCCGAGAACCGTTGTGAACCAGCCGCAGGCGGACCGGCGCAGCGCCTGGATGAAGCGCGCGACCTTCTCGTCCCCCGGCGCCTCGACGCTCTCCCGGCGTCCTCCGGCAAAATCGAACCAGGCGATGTCGATGGCAATCCCGCGGCCGTGGGCGCTTATCTTCGCCCCCTCGAGCCGGTTGCGCGGCCGGCACGCAAAGCCCGGACCCGTGCCGAAGGCGACCATCGTCCGGCCTGTCGTGGCGCGGGCGAGCGGCTCGGCCGCAGCGCGGGTGAAGTCGGCGAGAGTGCCCGCGAAGGAACAGCTCACCACCGGCCTGTCGGGCCAGCGGACATCGCCGTCATCGGTCGTCATGCCTTCCAGTTGCACCGGATCTGCGATCGCGCAGTCCGCCCGCGCGTCCGTTGCCGTGGCCGGCGAGAAGCGGACACCGGAGATGGCCAGTCTTGCCTGGCACGCCGATGCTGCAACCGCCGGAGTGCCGGCTGTCGAACGGGAAGCGGATGGCGGGGATGGCTGCGGCGCCGCGGCAGCAGGCGGGGCGGCCTGAGGCCGGCTCTGCGGCAATGGCGCGCGTGAGGGCGAGGATTGGGCGTGGGCAGCACTGCCGAACCCGCCGGAGACAGCCAGTACAAGCGCCAGAGTGGCGGGAATCGCGGGGCGGGCGTTCATCCGGACCATGATGCAACGCCCATCATGCACCTGCGCCCACGAAGACGCCACTCGCCGGTCACCGTGGGCGGAGGGCATGGGCGGTGACGGCAAGGGCCGCGAGAACCGGCAGGTAAAGACGGAACGACAGACCGTCCATGAATCCTTGCAATAGGGGAGCGCCGCGCGATCCTCGCGGGATCAACGCCAGGCGACCTGGACCATTCCTGCATGAGAGCATGTCTCCAACTGCCAAGACGCACGAAAACGGCGGCCTTGCGGACCGCCGTCTCCATGTCGGAAGGGCGAAGGTGGACGGGACGTCGCACCCTCGCCGCGGGTCAGTGCACGCTGTACTTCGCGTAATAGTCGAGGGAGGGGCTCTGGCCGGCGCCATCCTGCTTGAGGAGGTCGTTCAGCTCGTAGGACGGCGCCTTCTCCAGCACCTCCTTCGACAGGGAAACGACATAGCCGCCGCGCTCCTTGTCGTAGTCGAGCATGGACCACGGCATGGCGTGATAGCGCTCGCCGATGCCGAGGAAGCCGCCGAAGCCGAGGACAGCGAACATCACCTTGTCGGACATCTTGTCGAGCACGATGTCCTCGACGTGGCCGATCTTCTCGCCCTGCGAATTGTAGACGCTGGTGCCGGTGACACGCGAGGCGACGATGGCGCGGGTATGGCCTGAGGGAGTGGGCATGACGTGCTCCTGCATCGTGGTGAGTGGTGCTGGAACAACGCGCGACCGCAGCGATCGTTCCGGCGCAAAGGCCTCATGCCGGGATCTGCCGGCTTCCTGGACAGGGCTCGCAGAGGCGGCGGATCCACCTGCCGCACGGCGGTTCGGAGGCGCCGGCCCTCAGCGCATGTCGTCCTTCCGGAGCACCACGTCCATTCGCGCCACGACCCCCTCGGGACGGTAGTCGATGGCGACCTCGCCGCCGAGCTGCGAGGCGAGCAGCCGATTGAGCAGCAGCGTGCCGAAGCCCTTGCGCTGCGGCGGCTCGACCCGCGGCCCGCCGCTCTCGCGCCAGACCAGCGTCATGCGCGGCTCCGGCACCGCCCCGTCGCTCTCGATCATGACGTCGACTCTGCCCTCCGGCACCGACAACGCGCCGTACTTCACCGCATTCGTCGTCAGTTCGTGGATCGCCATGCCGACCGGCACGGTCATGTCGCGCGGGATCACCATGGTCGGGCCGTCGATGACGACCCGCCCGTCCGCCGGATCGAGATAGGGGGCGAGTTCGCTCTCCAGGATGTCGCGCAGGCCGGCGCCGGCCCAGGCCTCGCGGGTGAGCAGCGAATGGGTGCGCCCCAGCGATACGAGCCTTTCGGAGAAATCTTCGCGGAACGCCTCGAACGAGCGGGACGACCGCCCGGTCGCCGACGCGATCGCCTGCACGGTGGCGAGAATGTTCTTCACCCGGTGATGCAACTCGCGGATCAGCATCTGCTGGCGCTCGTCGGCCTGCTTGCGCGCGCCAATGTCGAGCGCCGTACCGAGGACCTGCGTCACCTGGCCGGCCGCATCGCGCTGGAACGGCGTCTCCCGGAACAGGAACCAGCGATAGGAGCCGTCGGCATGGCGCATGCGGTGTTCGATCTCGCGCACCTCGCCATCGGCCACCCGGCGAATCTGCGCGACGAACCCGGCGACGCGCCGGCGGTCCTCTGGATGAACCAGCTCGCCGAGCGCCTTGAGCGGTCGTCCCGTCAGCTCGGCGGGGCCGTAGCCCAGTGCCTCGAAGACCTGCGGGTTGATGTAGGCGTTCCGCCCCCGTTTCAGGTCGTTGATGAAGATGAGGTTCGGCGCCGAGATCATCAGCCGCTCAAGGCGGGCCTTCTCCTGCGCGAGCTCCGCCACGCGGGCCTTGAGCTGGCCCTGCGCCGCAACCAGCGCCTCTTCCGCCAGCTTCTTGTCGTGAATGTCGGTGCAGGTCCCGAACCAGCGTTCGATCCGCCCCGAGCGGTCACGGATCGGCATGGCGCGGCCGATGAACCAGCGATAGGCACCATCGGCCGACTTGAACCGGTACTCGATCTCGTAGGGCTCGCCGGTGTCGAGCGAATTCTGCCAGCGCCTGGCTGCGCGCGCCCGGTCGTCAGGGTGGAGCAGATCGTTCCACACCTCGCCCATGGTCGAGCCGGGCGTCATCCCCGTGAACTCGTACCAGCGCTGGTTGAAATAGTCGTGGTAGCCGTCGGGCAGCGTCGACCAGACCAACTGCGGCATCGCGTCGGCGATGGTCTGGAAGCGGCGCTCGCTCCGCTGCAGCTCGGCGTCCACGACACGCAGGTTTTCCGTCACCTCGTCGCGGAGGCTGCGCTCTTCCGCATAGCCGCGGCGCACGGCGGCGAGGATCCGGGTCGAGGCCAGCATGGCGATGGTCATGGCAGCGAGAACGAGACCGATGCCGATCAGGGCGACCGGCCCGAGCATCGAGCCGAAACTGCGCCCGAACACCGCTTCCGGAATTGCAATGACCGCCGCGAACCGACTTTCCGGCGCGCGGGCAACGGCAAGACTCGCCGTCAGATTCTCCACGGTCCGGGCATGGATCAGCCCGCTCGCCTGCGTGGCCAGGACCTGGCGGACCGGCGCGATCGCCTGCGTTCCGACGAAGCGCGCGCTGTCGCGGGACCGCGCCGTGACGAGACCATCGGCGTCGAGGATGGCCGAGATCCACTCGGCTGGCAGGTTTTGCGCCTGCAATGCTCCGGCAAGTACGGCAGACGGAATGATGAGCGCGACCACCACCCGTTGGCCCGAGCGCGTCGCTGCTCCCAACGCGGCCACTACCGCCGATTCGCCAATGGCGTCGCCTGTCAGGATGCCGGAAATCGCCAGCCGATCCTCGCCCAGCGCCTGACGGGCGATGTCGATGCCCCGCGTCTGGGTAAGGCTGACGCCGCCCGCGCCGACGGGAAAGTAGGTGTTGAGGAGCCGCCGCCCGTGCTCGTCCAGAATGGCCACGAAGGTGCCACGCCGGGTCGACCTCGTCGCCTGCTGGTAAACTGACAGCCAGTCACCGCTGGCTAGCGAGGGCGATGAGGCCAGTGCCCGCAGATAGACCTCGGCCTGTTTCATCTCGCCGTCGACGCTGGCGGCGATCGCCCGGGCCTGCTCGACAAGGCGCGTCTCCATCCGCGCCCGCTCGCTGCGGTTCGCCTGCCACACGGCTCCGAGGGCGAGCACCAGCAACGGGATGGCCATGCCGCCGACGAGCAGCAGCAGGCGCACCCGCAGCGCATGAAGCCGCCTGCGTTCGTCGCCGTCGTCCTGCCGTTGCACCTGCGTATGCGGTGGCGGGACCTGCCCGCTCCTCTCCGCCACGGGGCGGCCGTCACTCATGGCAACGCTTTGACTGGTCAGGCGACGTCGCGATGCGCCTGCCGTTCTGGCAGACCGGCGTGGCGGGCACGCGATCGGGTAAGCGGTATGCAGCCGCTTGGGGCGGGCGATCAGTCGTCATGTCTCGTCTCTCCGACTCCGTGCATGCCGACTGGCGTCCATTCCCGGACGCGCCCGCGATGGCCCAAACGCCACGACCCTGCAGAAAGTTCCGTCCGCCTTGAAGGGAACCTGGGTCGGGCGACGACGTTGATTGCCAGACATCTCCATGTCGCCGGGATCACAAAGGTCCTGTCACAACCACATCAGGAGCACGTCATGGGTACCCTTCTGCACTGGGCCGTCGTTTTTCTCGTCGTCGCGCTCGTCGCGGCCTTCCTCGGCTTCGGCGGCGTCGCCGGAACGGCCATGGGCGGCGCGCAGATGCTGTTCTGGGTGGCGATCGTTCTGTTCGTCGTCTCGGTCGTCGCCGGCCTGCTACGCCGCGCCTGATGCCGGCAGACATTGCTTCCTGCCGCCTCGCCCGCTCTGCAACCCGCCCGGTCCCCCGCCGGTGCGGGTTGCTGGCGCGACAGGCCCTGCGACTGCGGCCCGTCCGCGCATGGTCGGGGAACCGCCTCACCAGCGCCGGATTTGGCTGCCCATGTAAGAGCTCAGCGTTGGACCACGAGCATGCTCTCCACGCCCTGGTCTCCTTCCACGATCACCTATCGCCGGCCGGGAACCCCGAGGGGCTGCCCCACAGTGCCAGAATTTCCGTCAACGGCATGAGGCAGAATGATCGCTAGGACCGATTGGGAAGACCTGTTCGCAGAGCACGGCGGCGAAGTCGGCCGGCTGGTCGCCGGCTTCGACTGGGCGTCCACGCCTATCGGGCCCATCGGCGAATGGCCTCTCGCCCTGCGATCGGTGGCGATGACGATCCTCCGCTCCCCTGTTCCCCAGGCGCTCCTCGCCGGGCCGCAGGGCATCCTGATCTACAACGATGCTTATGCGCAGATGGCGGAGTCGCGCCATCCCGGACTTCTCGGCCAGGGCGTGCGCGAAGCCTGGCCGGAAGCCACCGACTTCAACGACAACGTGGTGCGCTCGTGCCTCGCCGGCGCAGATCTGTCCTACCGAGACAAACCCTTCGTTCTCTATCGCAACGGCGGGCCGGAGGATGTCTGGTTCGACCTTCACTACAGCCCCGTCATGGGCGACAGCGGCTCTCCGATCGCCGTGCTGGGCATTGTCACCGAGACGACCCTCAGGGTTCGCGCGGAACAGGAACTGGTCCGCAGTCGCGAGCGGCTCGCCTTCGCACTGAATTCCGCCGGCATGATCGGCACCTTCGACTGGCACATCGCCTCGGACCTCTTCTTTCCCGATGCACGCCTTGCGCAACTGCTCGGCAGCCGGGCGCGCGGAGCCGACATCGGCATCCCTGTCGAGGATTTCCTCGATGCGATTCATCCCGGGGATGGCCAGCGCGTGCGCGACTCGCTAGCCCGCGCGATTGCGGACAAGGAGAAGTATTCGGAGGAGTACCGCCTCCTCGGCCATGACGGCGCCTGGCACTGGGTGATCGCGCGGGGCGAATGCCTCTACGACCACGAGGGCCGGCCG
>CAZEZD010000022.1:0-17684 GCA_964516115.1 uncultured Hyphomicrobiales bacterium | reverse complement strand
AACCCTCGGCAGGCGGGCGAAGCGCTGCCGGCGCAGCCACATGGCGATCAGCTTTTCCGACAGCCAGCCGCGCCAGGCGATCTGCAGACGCATGCGCAGCCAGATGGTGAGGGCGGCGATCAGGGCGGCCGACAGCGCCAGGATCGCCAACTGGCTGATGCCCGCGATCAGCCGGTCGGCATGACGCTGCTCGAGAGCGTTGAAGAAGCTCGCGTGCCAGCGGGTGATCAGCACCTGGATGGTGACATTGACCACCACCAGCGCGAGCAGGCTGGCGGACAACGTCCATGCCATGGCGGCGGTCCGGCCGCGCCAGAAACCGCGGGCCAGCGGGAAAAAGGGCAGGGGGCTGATCGTTTCGGGAGACGGGGTCGGGTCCGGCGGCATTGTTCTGGCGTCTTCGCTCATGGAACCAGTCTAGGCGAGCGCGATGCACGCGCCATGAGGCCATCTCCGGATGGCTGCGCTGCCCCGCCGGACAGGCGATTGCCGCTCGGGGCCGGGGCCACTACTGATACGGGCCTCGCGCGCGCCAACCCGCACGTCCATCAGGAGGCCCCCATGCCAACCACCAGCCGCCAGGTTCTTCTCGCCAGCCGTCCTCACGGCGAACCGACCGCCGCGAATTTCTCGATTGTCGATACGCCGCTGGCCGATCCAGGGCCGGATCAGGTGTTGCTCAGGATCCGCTATCTCTCGCTCGACCCCTACATGCGCGGGCGGATGAACGACGCGAAGTCCTATGCCGCCCCGGTGCCAGTCGGCGGGTTGATGGAGGGCGGCACGGTCGGCGAGGTCGTCGCCTCCAACAGTGATCGGTTCCGCCCCGGTGACATCGTGCTGTCGCATTCCGGCTGGCAGAGCCACGCCATTGCCGATGCGAAGGACCTGCGCAAGGTCGATCCGACCGCAGGCCCGATTTCCACCGCCGTCGGAGTTCTCGGCATGCCCGGCATGACCGCCTATACGGGGCTTCTCACCATCGGCCAGCCGAAGCCCGGCGAGACCGTGGTAGTCGCGGCAGCGACCGGACCCGTGGGCTCGGCCGTCGGCCAGATCGCGAAGATCAAGGGCGCGCGGGCCGTGGGTATTGCGGGCGGCGCCGACAAGGTGCGGGCGCTGACCGAGGAGTTCGGCTTCGACATCGGGCTCGACCATCGCTCGCCGACCTTCGCCGCCGACCTGAAGGCAGCCTGTCCGGACGGCATCGACGTTTATTTCGAGAACGTCGGCGGCCACGTCTTCGACGCCGTCTTCCCGCTGCTGAACTTCTTCGCCCGCATCCCGGTCTGCGGCCTCATCGCCCAGTACAACGCGACGTCGCTCCCCGATGGCCCGGACCGGCTGCCGCTTCTGATGCGCGACGTGCTGACCAAGCGCCTCAACTTCCGCGGTTTCATCGTCCGCGACTTCGCCGACCAGTCAAAGGCCTTCTTCACCGACATGAGCCGGTGGATCGCCGAGGGCAAGGTCAAATACCGCGAGGACATCGTGGAAGGGCTCGACAAGGCGCCGGAGGCCTTCATCGGCCTTCTGAAGGGTCGGAATTTCGGCAAGCTCGTCGTCAAGGTGAGTTGAGTGCCCGTCGGCGGACCAAGGCGCCCGGCGCCCTTGCGCCGCTCCTGGCTGTTCCTGCCGGGCGCGGCGCGTCAGCGCTTGCTGGTGGCTGGGAGCCTGGGGGCCGACGTTCTGATCCAGGAACTCGAGGACTTCACGCCGCCGGACATGAGGCCGGAGGCCCGTCGTCTCTCGCCTGAGGTCTTCGCCGCATGGCGGCAGGCGGGATCGCTCGCCGCCGTCCGCATCAATCCCTTCGAGACCTGCGGCCGCGACGATCTCGCAGGCGCCATGCAGGGCGCGCCTGACATCGTCATGATGTCCAAGGTGGCGAGCCCGGACCAGGTGGCGGCGCTCGACGAAGCCATCACCGCACAGGAGAGCGCGCTCGGCCTGCCGGCAGGGTCCACGGAGATCGTACCGAACATCGAGACGGCGGCAGGCCTCGTGCGCACCGCCGCCATCGTCGCTGCCAGCCCGCGCGTGACGGCGGCGCTTGTCGCGTCGGAAGACATGGTGGCCGATCTCGGCGCGGAGCGCAGCCTCGATGGCGCGGAGATCGCGGCGGTTCGCGAACGCTTCCTTATCGAATGTGTCGCGGCAGGCGTGGTCGCGATCGACTGTCCCTTCACCTTCTCAAGCCTCGCCCATGCGGAGGCCGACCTGCTGTGGGCGCGGCGGCGCGGCTTCAAGGCCAAGTCGATCGTCTCGGCGGATCAGGTTGCCCTGGTCCACCGGCTTCTGACGCCGTCAGAGGCCGATGTTGCCGCCGCGCGCCGGCTGGTCGCCGCCTTCGAGGCGGCGCGCGCCCGTGGTGCCGAGCGCTGCGAGATCGACGGTCATCTCGTCGAGGTGCCGACGGTCAACGCCGCCCGCCGGCTCATCGCTCGGGCCGAGGCCTTTGCGGCGCTAGGCGACTAGCCTGCCGCATCAGACCGGTGCGGTCGGGGCGGCGAGGTCGTTCTCGGGGATTTCGTGGGTCGCCGGGCCGAAGGGCAGGCCGGCACCGGCGGCAAGGCTCGCCACCGCAGCACTGACGCCGCCCTCGCCATGGGGGACGCCCAGCGCCTTCATCGCCATCTCGATGGCCGAGAGCGAGCCGATGACCATCGGCGCGTTGACGTGACCCATATGGGCGATGCGGAAGGCGCGGCCCGACAGTTCGCCGATCGCCGAGCCGAGGGCCACGCCGCAGATCTTCTGCGCATAGGCCGAGATGGCCTCGGCATCTGCGCCCTGGACGATGACCGGGGTCACGGAGCAGGCGCGCTGCGCCGGGTCGATGACATTGCAGGAGAGAACCTGCCCCTCCGACCAGCGGCCGATGGCGGCGTGTGTCGCTTCCGCCAGCAGGCGATGGCGCTTGAAGACGGCATCGAGGCCCTCTTCCTTGATCATGTCGAGGGCAGCGCGCAGCGCGAAGAGCAGATGCTCCGGCGGTGTGCCGCAATATTTCATGTAGTGCTCCTTGCCCTGGCGCGCGGTCCAGTCCCAGTAGAGCGTCTTCATGTCGGCGGTCTCGTGGGCCTTGTGCGCCTTGTCGTTGGCGGCGACGAAGGCCAGGCCCGGCGGTGTCATCAGGCCCTTCTGCGACGCCGACATGGCAACGTCGACGCCCCACTCGTCCATCTCGAAGGGCATGCAGCCGAGGGATGCGACGCCATCGACCATGAACAGCGCCGGATGGCCGGCGGCGTCGATCGCCTTGCGCACGGCCTTCACGTCGTTGGCGACGCCGGATGCCGTGTCGATCTGCACCATCAGGATCGCCTTGATGGCATGACCGGTGTCGCGGCGCAGGCGCTCCTCGACGGCAGCGGGATCGATCGAGGCCCGCCAGGAGCCCTCCATCACCTCGACGTCGGCGCCCATGAAACCGGCCATCTGGCCCCAGCCGATGGCGAAGCGGCCGCTGGCCAGCACCAGCACCTTGTCGCCGCGCGAGAGCACGTTGGAGATCGCCGCCTCCCAGCCGCCGTGGCCGTTTGCCGCGTAGATGTAGGTGCGCCCGCGGGTGCGGAAGATGGTCTGGAGGTCAGCCAGAAGGCTGTCGGTCAGCGCCACCATTGGCCCCGAATAGATCTCCTCGGCCGGGCGGATCATCGCCTGCAGCACGCGGTCGGGAATGTTGGTCGGGCCGGGGATGGCGAGAAGGCTGCGGCCGTTGGCGACGCTCATGGGTGGTCCTCTCCCGGAATGTCCGGATCGTGTTGCACAATCGGGTAAACGCCGCCTTCGAGCCTCGCAAGGGGCTGTCCGGCGTGGCTGATGCGCTTTTCCCGGCGGCTCTCGGGGATTGTCAGGCGGGCCCGAACCTGGCGACGAGATCGGCAGGCAGGGCAATGCCCTCGGCCAACGCCTTCTGGCGCAGCTTCAGCCGCCGCTGGCCGGGCAGGCGGACGCCGGCCTGGGCCTCGATCGCCCCCGCGAGGGCGTTGATCCGCTCGCCGAAGCCCGAATGGCCGAAGCCCGAGGGATCGATGGCGAGGATGGTCTGTCCCGTGCCGGGGGGCGGGCCCTTGTCGTCGAGGAAGGAGGAGGCCTCGAAGGCGAGGTGCGCGCCGGTGAGGGCCGCCGCGAGTACCTCGACCATGAGGGCGAGGGCGGTGCCCTTCGCGCCACCAAGGGCCACCATCGTGCCCTTGAGGGCCTTGGCGGCATCGGTGGTCGGGTTGCCGTCCGGGTCAAGCGCCCAGCCCTCCGGGATCGCCTCGCCCTTCTGGTTGGCCGCGACGATGTTGCCGCGCGCCACGGTGGAAAGCGCCAGGTCCACGACGATGGCCGGCCGGCCGGGCAGGGGACAGGCGAAGGCGATGGGATTGGTGCCATAGACAGCCTTCGTGCCGCCGGCAGGGGCAATGGCCTCCGGCGTATTGGCGAAGAACAGGGCGATCAGGCCCGCATCCGCCAGCTTCTCGACATGGGCGCCGAGGGCGCCGGCATGATTGGAGCGCGCGATGGTCGCCGCGGCGATCCCGGTCTCGCGGACGATGGCCGGGAGTTCCTTCAGCGCGAGATCGACGGCCGGATAGGCGAAGCCGTTGGCGGCATCGACGGCGAGTGTCGCAGCCCGCACGCGCGTCGCGGTCGGTACGGCCCGGCCGTCGATCTTGCCGCTCGTCAGCATCACCAGATAGGTCGGGATGCGCGAGAGCCCATGACCTTTCAGGCCTTCTGCCTCGGCGCCGACGAGGGCCGCCGCAACGGAACGCGCCGCTTCGGGGCTCGCGCCATGATCGGTGAAGATGCGGACGACCCAGGCGCGGGCCGCGTCCAGAGAGACGGTGGTCATGTGCGCTTCCCCATCAGCACGCGGCGGACATTGGCGGCGGTCACCGACGAGACCCGCACATTGCTCTCGACCGTCACGCCGGCGATATGCGGCGTGAGGATCAGGTTCGGGCAGCCGGCGAGGGGCGATCCGGCCTTCAAGGGCTCCACGTCGAAGACGTCGAGCGCCGCGCCTGCAATGTCGCCGGCCTTCAGCGCCTCGGCCAGCGCCGCCTCGTCGATGACGCCGCCGCGGGCCGCATTGACGATGACGGCGTCGGGTTTCATCGCGCGAAGTCTCTCCGCATCGATGAGGTTCCGTGTTTCGGCGGTCAGCGGCACGTGCAGGCTTACCGCGTCGGCTTCCGCCAGCAGGGCATCGAGCGATACGGAACGTGCGCCGATGCGGCTCCAGGCGGGATCGTCGGCCTTCACGAAGGGGTCGGCGGCGATGATCGACATGCCGAGAGCCCTGGCGCGCACCGCGGTCTCGCGGGCGATGGCGCCGAAGCCGACGAGGCCGAGCACCTTGCCATGGACCTCGCGGCCCATCAGGCGCTCGCGCGGCCAGGTTCCGGCGGCGACGGCATCGGAGGCGAAATAGGCGCCGCGCAGCAGCACCATGATGGTGGTCACCGCCCATTCGGCAACCGCGATGTCATTGGCGCCGGTTGCAGGGAGAACCGCGATGCCGCGCGCCTTGCAGGCCTCGGTGTCGATATTGTCGAGGCCAACGCCGAGGCGGCCGATCGCCTCGAGCCTGGCTCCCGCTGCCAGGAGATCGCCCCGCACCTGCGTGCGGTTGCGGACGATGAGGGCGCGGGCGCCTGCCACCAGCACTTTCAGCTCATCGGGGCGATCGACCAGCGCCTTGTCGTAGGTGACGCTGAAGTCTCGCCTGAGATCGTCGACCGCCGCCGCGTCCATGAACTCGGAAATGACGATCTCGGTCATCAGCTATCCTTGGATGATGAAGAGCCCGGCGGTGACGATGGCGAGGATCACCACCGTGGTGCCGAAGAAGACCGCCACGTGCCGCCAGCCGATGGAGAGGATGGCGGTGATCGAGGTGCCGAGGCCAAGCGCCGCGATGGCGATCAGCAGCCCGGCATTGGAGAGGTGGACCAGCCAGGTCTTGGCGACGGCATAGGGGGCGGCGAGCGCGGGTATCACGGGCAGGATCGAGTTCACCACCACCAGCGCGAGGAAGACGATGGCGAAGACTGGGACGGGGACCTTGGCCTCGTTGGTATGGGCGCCCTGCCGCACGAACCACCAGCCGATGGCGAGCACTACGGGCAGCAGCAGGAAGACGCGGAAGAGCTTGACCACGACGGCCGTGTTGCCCACCGGCTCGGACACGGCATAGCCGGCGCCGACCACCTGTGCCATGTCGTGGATCGTGGCGCCGAGGAGGATGCCTGTCTTCGTCGCATCGAAGCCGAGCAGGATGGCGAGCGGCGGATAGGCCAGCATGACGATGGTCGAAACCGCATTTGCGGCGACAACCGTGAAAGCGGTGTCCGCGGCCTTGGCGGGATAGTTCGGCAGGACCGTCGTCGTCGCCAGTGTCGCCGAGGCACCGCAGACGGCGGTGGCGGCTCCCGCAAGGGCGCCGTAGCCGTCATGAACCGCCAGGCGGCGCGCGAGCCAGATGCCGCTGGCGATCGTCGCCGCCATCGACACGACCACCAGGACAAGGGTGCCGAGACCGAGGCCGAGAATGTCGCCGAAGGCGATCCTGAGGCCAAGCAGGCCGATGGCCCAGCGCAGCAGCTTCTTCACCGCGAAGCCGAGGCCGGGTTCGAAGACGGGGCGCGCGGCGAAGGAATGCAGGGCGATTCCGACAATGAGCGCGATGACCATGACCGGCAGGGCGAGGCGGCCGGCGCTGACCTGCCGGACCAGCGGCTCGGCATAGATGGCGGCCACGGCCACGACCGTGGCCAGCGCGATGCCGGGAAGCAGCGGTCGCGTCGTTGCCGACAGGGTCATCAGGGGCTCCCGGACGTCATCTGGTAGATCGCGATGCTCCGGTCCCCGATGTCGCGGACCTCGTGAAGCGCAAAGCCGAGATCGACGAGAATGTGTCGGGACGCAAGATTGCTTTCGCGCGTGACCGCCATGACAGGATGAATATTCTTCTCTGCGGCGAAATCGAGAACGGACTTTGCCGCCTCCTTCGTGAAGCCCTCTCCCCGATGCTCCGGCATCACGGCGTAGCGCATGGCGACGCCGATCCCGGCATCGTGGTCCCACAGGCCGACGATCCCGACGAAGGCCCCCGTGTCGCGCCGCCGCATCACGAAAACCCCATAACCGCGCTCGCTCCAGGTGGCCCTGTAACTGTCGAGCAGCGGCCGGGTCTCGTCCGCCGACAAAACGCCGTGCTTCAGCTTGCCGCCGACCTCCGGATGTCCCGTGAGCGCGCACAGATCGGCGAAGTCGTCTTCGCCGATCTGTGTCAGGTCGAGCCGGGCTGTGACGCGTGCCGTCACGCCGAACGGTAGAGCTTGGTCAGCGAGAACTCGCGATGGCCGAGCGCCTCCGACGCGGTCAGGCGGCCGTTGGCGGTGCGCACGATGCTCTCGATGAGGGCATCGCCCGCCTGCGGGATGGTGAGTGTGCGCTTGAGGATGCCGGAGACGTCGAGGTCGATGTGCTCGGGCATGGTGCGGATGGTCTTCGGATTGCCCGAGATCTTGATGACCGGGACGATCGGGTTGCCGATGACGTTGCCCTGGCCGGTCGGGAAGGTGTGGACCACATAGCCGCCGGCCGCCATCAGCGTCACGCATTCTGCCGCCGCGGAGGACGTGTCCATGTAGTAGAGGCCGGGACCCCTGGCCGGCGCCTCGGCCGGCTCGAGGATGTCGATGTACCTGCACTCGCGGCCGATCTTCTCGAGATTGCCCAGCGCCTTTTCCTCGATGGTGGTCAGGCCGCCGACGATGTTGCCCTTTGTCGGCTGCGAGTCCGAGAGGTCGTTGGTCTTGTGCGCCTCGATGACGTCGTCCTGATAGGCCTTCCACATCTTGTACCAGCGTTCGCCCACCTCCTTGGTGGCCGCACGCGCCTTGCACAGGTGCTCGGCGCCGGTGATCTCCGAAGTCTCGCCGAAGACGCCGTAGATGCCGCGCGGGATGAGCTTGTCGTACATGTTGCCGACGGTGGGGCAGGAGGAGAGGCCCGTCGTCGTGTCGCTCTCGCCGCACTTGGTGGAGACCCACAGGTCGGTGATCGGGCACTTCTCGCGCTGCAGTTCGCCCGCCCACTGGACGAACTCCTTGGCGACGTAGCTCGCCTTGGCGATGGTGGCGATGTCGCCGTGGCCCTCGATACCGAATCCGACCACCGGCTTGCCGGTCTTGGCGATGCCGTCGACGATGACCTTGGTCCACTGGTCCTCGATGCCGATCACCACCACGGCGGCGACGTTCGGGTTCGAACCGGTGCCGATCAGGGTGCGGAAATAGAGATCGAGATCCGCGCCGAACTGCAGGCGGCCATAGGCATGCGGAATGGCCAGTGTGCCCTTGATGTTGTTGGCCACCGCTTCGCAGGCGGCGTTCGACAGGTCATCGAGAGGCAGCAGGAGCACGTGGTTGCGCACGCCGACGCGGCCGTTCTCGCGGCGCCAGCCCATGATGCTGTCGAGCGCGCGGCCAGTCGGGCGCTTCACGACGGGCGCCTTGAAGGCTTCCGCCTCGATCTTGCGGCCCTTGACGTTCTTCAGCTTGCGCTGGACGAGATCGAAATTGGCGACCATCAGCGACATGGCGTTTCCTTTGTCGGTTCGGCTTTCGCCGTTTGAATTCGGCCGTTGAGGCCATTGCCTGCATCGAGGAAGTGCATCCTCGAAGGACGCAATTGCGATGGGCCATGCGTCCCTGATCGCATCACCAACGCTTGGTCTTGATGTTGTGGACGTGGGCGTGCTCGCCCGTCTTGATGTCGGCCTTGGCGATGCCGATGTCCTGGCCGTACTTCCAGATGGTCTCGCCCTTCTTGATATCCTTCAGCGCCACCTTGTGGCCGATCGGGATGTCCTGCTTCGCGGCGATGCGGAAATCCGAATTGTCGTGGGTGACGACGGCCAGCATGTCGGTGCCGGCCTTCAGGCCTTCCACAACCACGACACCGACCGTGTCCTTTTTCTCATGGACGAGCAGATGGGGGCTTCCCATGGGCGTTTCCTCCGTAGGCTTCTAGGTCTTGTATAAGACATAAGACGTGCTAGGCTGTCAACGTGGGGTCGCGCAGGGAGTTGTCGTTGTCGGCAGGTCGAAAACCGGACCCGGAACGCGTCGTCGGTTTCCTGCCGCTCTATCGGCAGGTGAAGGAGCGGCTCGTCCGACGCATCGCCGAAGGCGCCTGGCAGACGGGGCAGATGATCCCGTCGGAGTTCCAGATCGCTGGTGATCTCGGCGTCAGTCAGGGCACCGTCCGCAAGGCCCTCGACGAGATGACGGCCGAGCGGTTGCTGGTCCGCCGCCAGGGTGTCGGCACCTTCGTCGCCAGCCACGACGAGGACCGTATTCTCTTCCAGTTCTTCAAGCTGACCCGCGATGACGGGCGCCGCGAGTTTCCTGACAGCCTCGTCCTTTCCGTGCTGGAGGTGCCGGCGCCGCCCGATGTCGCGGACCGGCTCGGCCTGGCCGCGGGCGAACCCGCCGTCATCATCCACCGCATCCGGTCGCTCGGCGGCGAGGCTGCCGTCAGCGAGCGCATCGCCGTTCCTGCCGGGCGATTCCCGGGGCTTTCCCGCTTCGATCCTGTCCCGAACAATCTCTACGGCCTCTATGTCGAGCGCTACGGGGTCACCGTGGCTCGCGCGTCGGAAAGCCTGAAGGCCATCGCCTGCCCGGACGCCGACGCCTCTCACCTGGGCATCGCGGGCGGGTCACCCGTTCTCGCCATCGACCGTCTCGCCATCGATCTTGACGGCATGAAGGTGGAATGGCGTGTTTCTCTCTGCAGGACAGATCATTTCCACTACATCTCGGACTTGAAATGAAATGACGCCGGCTCGACGGACCGGACGTTCAGAAACGACAATACCGTCATCCACAAGGAGGAAATTGAATGCTTGGACGACTTTTGACAGCCGCCGCATTGACGGTGGGCTTTGCCCTATCGCCGGCCTCTGCACAGACCTACCCCGACCGCCCGATCACGCTGATCGTGCCCTATGCGGCCGGTGGTCCCTCTGACGTCCTCGGACGCCTGGTCGGCCAGTCGCTGTCGCAATCCCTGGGGCAGACGGTGCTCATCGAGAATGTCGGCGGCGCCGGCGGCACGACCGGGGCTGCCCGTACGGCGCGCGCCGCCCCGGACGGCTACACGCTGCTGATCCATCACCTGGCGCTCGCGGCCGGCGCGACCCTCTACCGCAATCTCAGCTACGACACGGTCAAGGATTTCGAGCCCATCGGCCTGATCAACCAGGGTCCCTTCGTCATCGTATCGAAGAACGGGCTCGAGACGAAGACCATCGCCGAGTTCATCGAGCACGTGAAGAAGACGGGCCGCGGTATGAGCTTCGGCACCGCGGGCGTCGGATCCGGCTCGCATCTCTGCAACATGATGCTGCAGTCGCAGCTCGGGGTGAAGGTCAACGAGATCCCCTACCGCGGCACCGGCCCCGCCATGAACGACCTCGTCGCCGGCCAGCTCGACGCACTCTGCGACCAGACCACGAACTCCATTCCGCAGATCCAGGGCGACCGCATCCGCGCCTATGCGGTGACTGCGCTGCAGCGGGTCGAGCAGCTTCCCAGCCTTCCCACGCTGCATGAATCGGGGCTGCCGAACTTCGAGGTGACCGTCTGGCACGCCCTTTACGCGCCGCGCGGCACGCCTGCGCCGGTCATCCAGAGGCTCAACGCCGCACTCGAGGTGGCGCTTAAGGACCCGACCATCCTCAAGCGCTTGGCCGACCTCGGCACGACACCGTTCCCGGCGGGCCAGCGCGGTCCGGCGGAAGCACGGGCCCGTCTCGAGAGCGAGGTCGCCAAATGGCGTCGGGTCATCTCGGAATCGGGGTTCGTCCCATCGAACTGAGCAGGCCGGGGTCATCCGCCTCCGCCACAGCGGACCTTGGTCCTTCAACTGGCCGCCTTGCCGATCCCGGCAGGGCGGCCATCTGATTCACCGCCTTGACCCCCGCCGGGCAACCGGGCGACATCACGGGCCACGGTCGAGAGCCCTTCATGCAAGATCCTCGTCTCGCGCCGCGCGCCCTCGTGCCGCTGCTCGTCATCTTCGCCGCGATCGGCCCCATGGCGCTCAATCTGCCGCTGCCGGCGGTGCCGGGGCTGGCCCGCTATTTCGACACCGACGCCGGCACGATCCAGCTCACCATCACGCTCTATCTGGCCGGCATGGCGGTGGCGCAGCTCTTCCTCGGGCCGCTCTCCGACCGCTACGGCCGCCGGCCGGTCATCATCGCGGCCCTGGCGATCACCGCCGCGATGAGCGTCTTCGCCGCGCTCGCTGCCAGCGCCGCCATGCTCATCGTCGCCCGTGTGCTGCAGAGCTTCGGCGCGTCCGCCGGCCAGGTCATCGGCCGCGCCATCATCCGCGACGTCTTCGACAAGGACCGCGCGGCCTCGATGATCGGCTGGGTGACCATGGCCATGGTGGTCGCCCCGATGGTCTCTCCGTCCATCGGCGGTCTCATGACCGAGACGATCGGCTGGCGCTGGGTCTTCGCGGCCACCGCCGCCATCGCCCTCGTCACCCTGGCGCTCGCCGTGTTTCGGCTCCCCGAGACCCGGGCGGTCGTCTCGTCGCCGAGCTTCGGCCAACTGCTGCGCGATGCCGGGGATCTCCTCCGCGACCGTGTCTTCGTCGGCTACCTGCTCATCGGCGCGCTCTCCTCCATCACCTTCTTCTCTTTCGTCGGCGGCGCGCCGCACATCACGGTCACGCTGATGGGGCAGAGTTCGACGGTCTATGGCCTCTGGTTCATGGTCAATGCCTGCGGCTACATGCTGGGCAATGCCGTCTGCGGCCGCTATGCCGCACGCCTTGGCTCGGACCGGCTGATCCGCTGGGGCAGCCTGATGATGGTGCTGATGGCGCTCTTGCAGTTCGCCATCGCCATCTCCGGCCTGATGGTCCATCCGGCCTGGCTGTTCCTGCCGCAGGCCGCCATCGCCTTCTCCAACGGCCTGCAGCTGCCAGGCTCCATCGCCGGCGCGGTGAGCGTCAGGCCGGAGGTGGCGGGTTCAGCCTCCGGCATCGTCGGTTTCGCCCAGATGGGGCTCGGCGCCATCGCAGCGCAGATCGCCGGAACGCTGGTCGGTACGACGATGAGCCCAGTGCCGATGGTGGCTCTTTCCGTCTTCGGCGCCTTCGGCGCCTTCGCCGCGGTGGCGCTGATCCGCCGCCGGGACACCTACTGATCGGTCTTCAGCTCAGTCCGGCGTAGCGGCCGGGGCGATGGTTCATGCCGACAACGGTGCAGAGCACCGTGACGCCGGCGATCGACAGGGCGATCAGGTCGAGGCTCAGCACGGAAGTGGCCGCCAGCATGACAAGCAGATCGACGCCGTACTGGAAATAGCCGGCCCGTATCCCGCGCTTCTCCTGCAGGTAATAGGCGAGGATGCTGACCCCGCCGAGGCTCATTCCGTGCCGGAACAGGATCAGCAGCCCGATGCCGAACAGGCCGCCGCCGACGATGGCGGCATAGACCGGGTTGAGATGGCCGATCTCGAGCCAGAGCGGCATCAACCTCGAGAAGACCGACACCAGCACCACCGCCGCAAGGGTCTTGGCGGTGAAGGCCCAGCCGAGCCGGAACAGGGACAGGGCGAAGAACGGCAGGTTGACCAGCAGGAACAGGGCGGAAAAGTTCAGCGGCGTCGCGTAGCTGAGCAGCAGCGCGATGCCAACGGTGCTGCCGGTCAATAGCGAGGCCTTGGCGTAGAAGGCGATGCCGAGGGCCACGAACAGCGTCCCCAGCACCAGCGCGATGGCGTCTTCATGCAGCCGGTGGCGCAACACGTTCTCGGACATGGGGCTGCTCCTCTGTTGCGGCGCACAATAGCAGACGACCTCGGCGTTGGTCGCGCCCAACGTGTGGGCAGGTCTGCCCCCAATGCAGGCGGCTGCTCAAGGCTCGGAAGGGTCGACCGCCTGCAGCACCACGAACCACGGGGCTGACTCCGGCTGGCACAGCGGGCCGATCCGTGCGCCCTCGGGGCAGGGGCGCTGGCGGCGCGGGATGGCGAGGACGCCGCGTCGGTTGATGGCAAGATCACGGCGCGCCACCGACTGGAGCACATTGCCGCCAACTACTGTGGCGGTGCGTCGCTGCTCGTCGCGCGCGACCACGACGTCGCAGTGGAGGTTCCACACGGGCCGCTCGCCGCGGGCCAGCGCCGGAACCAATGCATCAAATCCTGAACCGCCCTCCAGGCCTGTCGGGTCGTGGCGGTGCAGGCAGAGGAGATCGCCCGGCCGCAGCGGCGTGGTCCGTGGATCGCAGGCCCGGTAGAAGGCGCCGGCCGCCAGTCCCTGCGCCTCGTCGCGGCTGCGCCGGGCCGCCTCGGTCACGTAGTCGAGATGGGCCATGGCGGCGGCAAACCGCGTGCGGGAGACCCCTGACGTGACGACCACGTGCGACACGAAGGCCGCCGACCACGGGATGTCCACCGCCGCGCCGCGCATCGCGGCCTGCACGAGCGCCTCGCGCTCCGTCTCCGAGAAGCTGCCGCCCCTGAGCCGCGCCAGAAGCTCGCCGAGCGGCACGAACCCGCCGGCTCCGGCCGCGCGGGCGTCATCCTGCAGGCGCGGGATGCGGTGGACCTGCAGCGGCCCCTCCGCCAGCGGGCCGAGGCTCTCCCAGTAGCGCATGACCTCGCGCCAGGGCACCCCGCGTCCCGCCGCCTCATCGCGGTTCACATCGGCCTCGACGGCCCCGAAGCGGATGAGCGCGCCGCCCCGGCCGATGACATGCCCGCCGAAGGTCTCGTGCTCGCGCACCGCCGTTGCCGCGATCGTCAGGGCGGCTGGCGAGGATGAACTCCCGCCGGTCGTGCGGCACAGCCTGTCGAGCGCCGCGCGTTCAGCCGGCGGCATCGCCTCCGCCGATGTCATGGCGGGCGCCAGCAGGGCGGCGAGCGCCACAAGCGAGACACCCCATCCCCCCCTGCGTCCCGCAATCCATGTCATGCCAGCCCGCCGTCCCGTTCCAGACCGCACCCCGGTCCGGCGGGAACATCAGCAGGATTCCCGCGGCATGGCGAGCCCGGTCGGACGCGGGTAGTCTTCGCCGATGAACCCTTCCCGCCCGCACCGATGGCGCAAGCTGGCCGGCCTGGTCCTGTTGGTTCTCACGCTTTATGGTGTCGGCGCCTATCTCGTCGCCCCCGACCTGTGGTGGCGCCACGAGCACCATCCGGGTCTCGTCGGGCGTCCGATGCTGACGCGGACGACAGCCGGCATCCCCGGCGACCCGATCAATGTCGGTCTCGTCGGCAGCACCGCCGACATCGCCGCGGCCATGCACGCGGCCGGCTGGCGTCCCGCCGACCCCGTCACGCTGCGCTCGAGCCTCGCCATCGGCCTGTCCGTCATTCTCGACCGGCCCTATCCGGACGCTCCCGTTTCGCCGCTACTCTTCGAAGGCCGGCCACAGGACCTCGCTTTCGAGAAGCCCGTGGGCGGCTCCGCCGACCGGCGTCACCATGTCCGGTTCTGGAAGGTGCTCGACACGAACGAGGGTCCGCTCTTCCTCGGCGCGGCGAGTTTCGACCGCAGCGTCGGATTCAGCCATCTCACCGGGCAGATCACGCACCATATCGCTCCCGACGTGGACACCGAGCGCGCCTTCGTCATCGAGAGCCTCGAGGCGGCCGGCCGGCTCGTGCGGCGCTACTTCATCGCGGGCTCAGGTCCCACCCTGAATGGTCGGAACGGCGGCGGCGACCGCTATGTCACCGATGGCGAGATTCTCGTCGGCGTTCTGCTGCCTGGAGGGCATCCCGAAACCGCCGCTCGCGGATCCGCCGAGGTCGACAGAGACCCCTGGTGGATCGCAATGCGCCGACGGATATGGGCGCTCGCGACGTCGGTCGCGCGTCACGGCGCCTGAAGCTGCTCGGCATCCGGAACATTTGACCGTCCCGGGCATTACATCCGCTCGCTTCCGTCAGTGCCGCACGGGGAGAACCATGTCCGCAACGCATGCCCGTGACCTGCGAACGGGGCGATCGCCCTGGATGTCGCGTTCGCTCGCCGCGATCCCCTCCAGGAAGCTGATGCGCGACATCACCGCCGATGTCATCGTTGTGGGGGCCGGCATCTCCGGGGCGATGGTCGCGGATGCGCTGACGGATGCGGGCCTGAAGGTGGTCATCCTCGACCGCCGCGGGCCGCTGATGGGATCGACGCCGGCCTCGACCGCCCTCCTGCAGTACGAGATCGACACGCCCCTGACCGAGCTTTCGGCCCGTATCGGGCTGGATCGTGCCGAGCGCATCTGGCGGCGCTCCAAGCTGGCGCTCGACGCCCTTCGCGAGCGCGCCGCCTATCTCGGCATCAATGCTGATCTCGCCGTGCGCGACACCCTCTACCTTCAGGGCGACGTGCTGGATCGGAACGGCCTGGAACTCGAGGCCGCCGCCCGCCGCCGGGCCGGCTTCGAGGTCTCCGTTCTTGCGGCCGGCGAGGTGGAGACGCGCTACGGGCTGGCGCGGCGCGCCGCGATCCTCGGCCATGGCAACCTCGCGGCTGATCCGCGGCGCCTCGCTGCCGGGTTCCTGCGCGCGGCTCTGGAGCGCGGTGCCGGTCTCTATGCGCCGGTCGAGGTCGCCTCCCTCGAAACCGGGCGGGACAGCGTGACCGCGATGACGGAGGGTGGCGCGTCCGTGACCGGCCGGCACCTGGTCTTCGCCACCGGCTACGAACTTCCGAAATACGTGCCGCGCAAGAACCACCGCATCGTGTCGACCTATTGCATCGCCACAACGCCGCAGCCGAAAGCCATCCCGGTGGATATGCCCTTCGTCTGGGAAGCCTCCGATCCCTATCTCTACCTGCGGTCGGATCAGGACGGCCGTATCATCTGCGGGGGGGAGGACGAGGACTTCGTCGACGAGGACCGGCGGGACGCCCTGCTGGAGGAGAAGACCCGCACGATCCGGCGGAAGCTCGGCAAGCTCATGCCCGGCATAGACACCGAGGCCGCGTATGCCTGGTGCGGCAGCTTCGGCGCCTCGACGACCGGCACGCCCTTCATCGGATCGGTCCCCAAGCTGCCCGGTTGCTATGCCGTGCTCGGCTATGGCGGAAACGGCATCACCTTCTCGATGATGGCCGCTCAGATTCTGCGAGGGCTCATCGCCGGGAACGGCGATACAGACAGCGACCTGTTCTCGTTCCGGCGAAAGTTCTGAAGCGAGGCGACGGTCGCGTTGAGGCCGGCTCTACTTGTCGTTCGACGCGTCCAGATCCTCGGCGGCAATGGCCTTGTCGTCCCGCGCGGCCTTTGGCACCGCCGCGCGCTGGTTGCCGGTCGCCATCTGGTGGCGTTCGCGCCGGGAGGGCGGCTTCGGCGGTGTGCCGCCATCGTCGCGGGGCACGGGTGCAGTCTGGTCGGGATCGTCCATCACCATGGCTCCTCGTTGCCTCTGTCGAGGTCAACGAGCGTCGGGGGCCCCGGTTCCGTCGCCTCTCAGGACGGCTCCCAGCCGTCCTTCGCCAGCACGTCGCCCGCCAGATAGAGGCTGCCCGTGATCAGCACCCGCGGCGGCACCGCATCGGCACGGTCGCGCACCGCGGCGAGGGCTTCGTCGAAGCTGCCGCAGGCCCGTGCATCGAGCCCTGCGGCGCGGGCAGCTTCCGCCAGAGCCGGCGCCGGCAGGGCCGCCGGATAGCTGAATGGCACCGACAGCAGCGTCGGGGCGAGGGCGCGGAAGTGATCGAGGAAGCCGCGCGGGTCCTTGGTGGAGATCATGCCGGCGATCATCACCAGCGGCCGCGGCTGGCGCGCGTTGAGGGATCGGATGGCCTCGGCCAGCACCTCGCCGCCACCGGGATTGTGCCCGCCGTCGAGCCAGACCTCCGCGCCGACGGGCAGGGCCTCTGCCACCCGTCCCGTCAACCGCTGCAGGCGCGCCGGCCAGGACACTGTCTGCAGGCCTGTCTCGATGGCGTTTGCGTCCAGCGCAAATCCCGCCGTCTTGACCGCTGCGATGGCGGCGCCGGCGTTCTCGAACTGGTGCACGCCTGCGAGCCGGGGCGGCGGGGCGTCGATCAGTCCGTCCTCGTCCTGATAGACGAAGCGGCCATGCTCGCTGCGGGCGAACCAGTCGAGGCCAGAGACAAGCAGACGTGAACGGGTCGCGGCGGCGGCCTGCTCGATCACCGCCATGGCCTCGGGGGTCTGCCGTGCGATGACGGCCGGGCGGCCGCGCTTGAGGATGCCGGCCTTTTCCGCCGCGATCTTCGGGATGGTGTCGCCGAGATAGTCCGCATGATCCATCGAGACCGGCGTGATGACCGAGACGGCCGGGCGCGGCACGACATTGGTGGCGTCGAAGCGTCCGCCCATGCCGACCTCGAGAATGACTGCATCGGCCGGGTGGCGGGCGAACATGACCAGCCCGGCGATCGTCGTGATCTCGAACTGGGTGATGGCCTCGCCTTCGTTGACCCGCTCGACCTCCAGAAGCACCTCGGCGAGCGTCGCGTCATCGACCAGTCGGCCGCCGCCGGGCGCCGCCAGCCTGTAGCGCTCGTTGAAGCGGACGAGATGGGGCGAGGTATAGACGTGGACCGAGCGCCCCGAAGCCTCGAGGAAGGCGCGGGCGAAGGCGGACGTCGAGCCCTTGCCGTTGGTGCCG
>CAZEZD010000021.1:0-17706 GCA_964516115.1 uncultured Hyphomicrobiales bacterium | reverse complement strand
CCGACGGGCTCGACTTCGCCTTCGTCGTCGACGGGCTGAAGGCCGAGCGCGAGCAAGGCATCACCATCGACGTCGCCTACCGCTATTTCGCGAGCGCCCAGCGCGCCTTCCTCATCGCCGATGCGCCGGGCCATGAGCAGTACACCCGCAACCAGGCGGCCGCAGCCTCGCAGTCGGACGTCGCCGTGCTCGTCGTCTCCGCCGTCGACGGCATCCGCGCCCAGACCCGCCGGCACCTGACCATCGCGGCACTCTTCGGCATCCGCGCCGTCATCGTTGCCATCAACAAGATGGACGCCGTGGCGTTCGGCGAGCCGCGCTTCGACGTGCTGGCCGTGGAAATCACGGCGCTCGCCCACCTCCTCGGCGTGACGGTGGCCGGCTTCGTGCCGGTGGCGGCGCGTGCAGGCGACAACGTCGTGACGCCCTCCACCGCCATGCCCTGGTATCGCGGGCCGACGCTACTGGCTCTTCTTGAATCCTGCGACTTCGATCGCGAGGGCCCTCATGAGGCGCGGCTGCCGGTGCAGGCCACCGGCCGGCTGTCGGGCGGCGGGCGCGTCTCCCTCGGAACACTCGCCTCGGGCACGCTGGCGGTCGGGGATACGCTCTGCGGCGATCCCGCCCTGCCCGCCCGCGTCTCCCGTCTGTGGCAGGCGGGGGTCGCGGTGAGCGCCGCCGCGGCCGGCGACGCGGTCGCCATCGAGCTGACGCCGGAACTCGACATCGGCCGGGGCAGCATCCTGATGCGGCCAGGGGAGTTCCTGCAACCGGCGCTGCAGGTGCGCGCGCGGCTCGTCTGGCTCGATCAGGCGCCGCTGGTGGCGGGGCGCGACTACGACTGCCAGATTGCCACGCAGAAGGTGGTGGCCGGCGTGTCGCGGATCGAGGGCATCGTCGACCTCGACACGGCGCTGACGGTTCCAGGAGCCGAACAGGTGGCGTTCAACGAGATCGCCGACACGCTGCTGTCCTTCGCCCAGCCGGCGACTGTGGCGACACAGGAACCCGCCCTCGGGCGCTTCATTCTCGTCGACCGGCAATCGCGGCGCACCGTGGCGGCCGGCACCTTCACGACGGTGGTGCGTCACACGGGCGACCTGCCCTGGCAGGCCATCGCCGTGACACCGCAGGCCCGCGCCAGGGCCAAGCTGCAGACACCTCTGGTCGTGTGGTTCACCGGCCTGTCGGGCGCCGGCAAGAGCACGATCTGCGACCTTCTCGACCGGCGCTTGCACGCCCTCGGCCGCCACACGATGGTGCTCGACGGCGACAACCTGCGCCATGGGCTCAATGCCGATCTCGGCTTCACCGCCGCCGACCGCGTCGAGAACATGCGCCGCGTCGCCAACGTCGCGGCCCTCATGGCCGATGCCGGGCTGATCGTGCTGGTGTCGTTGATCTCGCCCTACCGTGCGGAGCGCCAGCGGGCGCGCGAGGTCATCGGGGCGGAACGCTTCGTCGAGGTCTTCGTCGATGCGCCCATCGAGGTCTGCATGGCGCGCGATCCGAAGGGACACTATGCGCGGGCGGCAGCCGGAAGCCTTGCCAATTTCACCGGCGTCTCATCGGGCTACGAGCCTCCGGAGAAGCCGGATGTGCATGTGGAAAGCGACAGGATGCAGGCCGAGGAGGCGGTCGACCTGATCTTCGCCCATATCGACAGAGTCGCGAGTGGCGCCTCCTGATTGCGATCTGTCGAGCTCATGCGTTGTGTGTCAGCACTCAGTTCGGATTGCGGGGGTGATTCCGCGCTGATACACAGCCCCTCAAGACCGATTGGAATGAACGGGACGGACGCTTGTGGACACGCCCATTCTCATCTCGGTCGTCGTGCCGGTCTATTCCGGGCAGGACTATCTGACCCGTCTGATAGCCGAGCTCGCGATCGTTCGGACGCGGTGGGAAGCGCAAGGTGCTCCCATGAGGCTCGGTGAGGTCGTGCTTGTCGACGATGCGGCGATCGACTCGTCTCCCCAGCTCGTTGATGCGCTTTCTAGCGAGCATTCCTGGATCATACCGCTGCACCTGATGCGCAACTTCGGCCAGCATGCGGCGACGATCGCAGGAATTCTGCATACATCGGGTGACTGGATCGTCACCATGGATGAGGACCTCCAGCACCCGCCGGCGGCAATAGAAAGGTTGCTTCGCCAGGCAGTCGAACAGCAGGCCGACGTCGTCTACGCACGACCGGAAAGCGACGTCCATGAGGCGCGGTCGCGCGATTGGGCATCGCGAGGCTTCAAGCGCCTCATGGTCAAGCTCAGCGGCAATCCGAACGTGCCCCACTTCAGCAGCTTCCGCCTGATGCGCGGCGCCCTGGCGCGAGCAGTCTCCAGCGTCTGCGGCCACGACACCTATTTCGACGTGGCGGTCTCCTGGTTCACCACCCGGGTGAGCTTCGTCACCATGATGCTGAAGGACGAGCGCTTCATCCAGAAGGGCGAGTCGGGCTACCGCCTGTCCAAGCTGCTCTCCCATGCCCGGCGCATGCTGATGTCCAGCCAGATCAAGGTCATTCGCATCTGCGGCCTTTTCGGCCTTGCGGTGGTGATGCTGAGCATCCTCGCGAGCATCGGGCTCGTCCTGCATTATTTCCTGTTTCCGCATGAAAGCCTTGCGCGCGGCTGGACTTCATTGGCGCTGATCGGCCTATTCTTCGGCGGTTTCATCAGCTTCATCGTCGGCATCGCCCTGGAGTATCTCTCGGCGCTCGTGCTTGTCGCTCACGGCAAGCCTATATTCTTCGTGGTCAATCGCGCGCAGGACGGCGTCCTGGCTGACTATTTCTCCCGCACACCGGCATGATGCTGATCCGCGAGAAGGCCGGCCCCAGGGGCGACCAGGCCGCGGTGACAGTCATCTTCGGCCTTGGCCTGATCGGCAGATCGGTGGCGGCATCCCTCCTCCGGCAGATAGATTGCAGCATCAGGACCGCGCCGGTCGACTGGCGCGATGCTAGCGTGCGGGCCGAACAATTGCGGGACCTCGCCGAGAACATCGTCCGCATCGGCCCGCGGCGGGTGGACGTGGTATGGACGGCGGGCAAGGCCGGCTTTGGAGCAGGTCCTGCGGAGGTCACCGCGGAGGAAGGCCCCTTCACAGACGTTGTCGCGATGAGCGAATACTTAGCGGACTTGCTGCCCGCAGCCAGCCATGCCTTTCACCTGATGAGCTCCGCAGGGGGGCTGTTCGAGGGTCTGCGCATGGTGGGCTCCGATACACTGCCCGCCCCACGGCGCCCCTACGGCGAGGCAAAGCTTGCCCAGGAGCTTCGGTGCCGGAACATGCGCGGGGGCATGGCCACCTGCATCTATCGACCGAGCTCGGTCTACGGCTACGCGGGCGTCGGCGGCCGCGCGGGTCTGATCAACGTCCTCATCAACAATGCCTGGCGCCATGCCCCCTCTCGTCTCTTCGGGGACTCGGCCACGGTGCGGGACTATGTCTACGCCCCTGACATCGGTGATTTCGTCGCCGCCATGATCGGATCGGCGAGCCCGATTTCCGGAACGTTCCTCCTTGCCAGCGGCAAGCCGAGCGCGATGCACGAGGTCGTCCACATGGTCGAGAGGGTGCTCGGTCAGCGGCTATTCGTGCGCTTCGAGCCGAGTCCCACCAACGCCCAGCACATCACCTTCTCCCCGGCGGCGCTGCCGAAGGGCTGGAAAGCGACGGATCTGGAAACGGGCATTCGGCAAACCGCCCGCAAGCTTCTATACTCCTTCGCAACCCGGTCGGCGGCCTGAGCCGCCGGATATCGACGAGCAAGGCATGGACCCGCAGCAGCGCCGCACGGCCGAAACATTCGACACCTTTCGGGAGACCTACACCGAAGCGGTGGACGGTGCCCTGGCCTTTACCGGCTTGAAGACCGACTTCTTCACGAAGGTAAAGGCGGACTACATCGTCGAACTGGTCGACAGCCATTTCGGCCGGCACGACATCGCCGCCCTCGACGTCGGCTGCGGCGTCGGCAACTATCACCAGTTGCTGGCGCCGGTCTTCGCGAAGCTGTCAGGCGTGGACGTCTCCTCCGCATGCATCGAGACGGCACGCCTGCGCAATCCGACGGTGACATACGAGGCCTATGACGGCGGGATCCTGCCCTATCCCGACGCGAGCTTCGACCTCGCCTTCACCATCTGCGTCCTGCATCATGTCCCGCCGGCCGCCTGGCCGGCGTTCCTCACGGAGATGCGCCGCATGCTGAAGCCCGGCGGGATGGCTCTCATCTTCGAGCACAATCCGCGCAACAGGATGACCATGAGGGTCGTGAACAAGTGCGCGTTCGATGAGGACGCCGTCCTGTTGCGAATGGAGGAGACCGCAGCCCTCATGACGCAGGCGGGGTTCGGCAGCGTCGAGGGGCGGTTCGTCCTCTCGGTGCCGGCCAGAGGCGCCCTGCTTCGGCGCATTGATCAGTTGTTCGGACGCTTGCCTTTCGGCGCCCAGTATTACGTCAAGGGGCAGCCGTGACGCTCGCCGAACTCGTCAAGCGCACGGAGGACGGCATCCGCTGGGGCGTGGGCAGCAGTTCATCCGCGGCCCGCTTCGCGCGATTTGCCCTCGTCGGCGGGACGAGCGGGCTCCTCTTCGCCATTGTCACAGGCGTGCTCGTCAATATGCTCGAGGTGGACCCGAAAATCGCCAGCATCGGTGGCTACCTGTCATCGATGCCGGTGAATTTCCTCGGAAACCGGAATTTCTCGTTCCGCTCCGAGAGGGCTCTCGCCGGAGACGTGGTCCGGTTCGTCGTCCTGCACTGCGCCAACATGGCGCTGACTGCCAGCGCGATGGCGACAGCCTTCGACTACTTCGGGCTTCATTATCTGGTCGGTGTTCTGGCTGCCATCATTCTGGTCCCCATCGCGAATTTCCTGGCCATGTCCCTGTGGGTCTTCCGCACCAGCGCCGCGGGCCGGCCCGGCTCGCTCAAGGACGACAAGGGGGCAGCGTGATCAAGAACATCCTCAACTCACCGTATCTCTACCAGCGCTTCCAGGAGGCCGGCGGCT
This sequence comes from uncultured Hyphomicrobiales bacterium, assembly GCA_964516115.1. Classification (GTDB taxonomy): domain Bacteria; phylum Pseudomonadota; class Alphaproteobacteria; order Rhizobiales; family Phreatobacteraceae; genus Phreatobacter. The sequence goes on along the minus strand of CAZEZD010000021.1, from coordinate 12,685 downwards.
TCTTCGGCGCCAGACTCAAGGGAATCGAGGAGTTTGTTGAGCTGAAGAGCGGCATGCGGGTGCTCGATATCGGTTGCGGGCCGGGCTACATCCTGGAGCACCTGCCGGCTGGCATCGAGTATTTCGGCTTCGATATCGACCAATCCTATATCGACCATGCCCGTGCGACGTTCGGCAGCCGCGGTCAGTTCCATTGCCGGCTGTTCGACGACAGCACCGTGCCCCTCGTGGCGCCAGTGGACCTCGTAATGATGAACGGGGTGCTGCACCATATCCCCGACGGCGCCCTGGTCCCACTGCTGGCCACCATCCATGCGGCCCTGCGCCCCGACGGCACGCTGTTCTCGCTCGATGGATGCTACGTTCCCGGCCAGTCCTGGTTCAAAAAGTGGATGCTCGATAACGACCGGGGCCATTTCGTGCGGACCGAGGAAGGCTATCGGCGCATTCTGGAGACGACGTTCGACCGGGTAGACCTGCACATTCGCGAGAACTACTCGCGGGTCCCCTACACCTTCGCGATTGGTCTGTCCCGCAAGGCGCCATAGGTCCGCGCGGCCCTTTCAGGGACTCAGCCGGGGGAGTGGGCTTCAGGACGCCAGCGATCCCAGCATCTGTCGAAGAAAGGCCTGCGCCGAGCGATCCGATGCCGACTCGGCGATGTTCCGGACCATGGCACGATACAGGACCGTGTCGGTCGCCAGCCTTTCGATAGAATCGGCCACGGCGTCGCCGGTCAGGCCTTGGGCGACCAGGCCCGTCTGACCATCCGCGACCTGTTCCACCAGCCCACCGACAGGCGTCACGACGACCGGCCGGAGGTGGGCAAGCGCTGTCGCGACGATGCCCGACTGGCTGGCTTCGAGATGGGTTGCCGCCACCACATCGTGCCGCGAGAAGATGCCGGACACCTCGTCATCGGCGACCCAACGATTGTCGACCGACACCCCGAGGCGCGACAGAGCCGGCCGGTACGGTTCGATGTTCCCCTCCCCGACGACGCTGGCCGTCACTGCGACACCGCGAGCGGCGAGCAGATCCAGTGCTTTGACGAAGAGGCCAAGGCCCTTGTAGGGAAGCATCCGCCCGAAGAAGAGGACGCGGAAAGGCTCGCCGGCATGACGCTCCTGCGGCACGAAGCCACCATAGAGAAGGTCCGGATGGAAGAGCGGCACGATGCGGGACGCGTCCACCCGGGAAGTCTCGGCCAGCCGCCGAGCCGTTGCCTTTGAGAGCGTGAAGACCGTGTCGGCCTGCATGGCGTCGCGGAGCAGCCATCGATTGACGAGCCCCGTCGGATCGCCAGGATGACCCTCGGCATCGTGAACGATGACCGCGTAGGGAACGCCGAGCGCCCGCACCCGGGGCGCCATGAAGGGCGACCAGACGTGGGACATCAGGGTGACAACTGCATCCACGCGGTGGGTTCGCAGGTCGTCGACGAGCCGCCGCTGTCCGAAAGCCATCGCAACGAGCCCCGTCGCCGCCCCGTGGCTTCGCCCGAAGGTCGAGACCGGGAGCAGGCGCTCGCCGATTTCACTGAACCCGGCCGTCAGCGGATTGTGCCGCGATAGGGAGAGGAAGCACTCCAGTCCATCAGACTGTCCGGCGGCCACCAGGCTGCGCGCCAGCCCCGTGATGGGCCCGCGCCGGCCCCAGTAGAGGAAGGCCGGCCGGCGGATCGCGCGACCCTTGCCCGGACTCATGCGAACCTCGCTCTGCAGCCTGAAAGGGCTTCGGCATAGGCCTCAGGTCCCAGGCGGCGCAACACATCATCGCGTGCCGCGCGACCAAGCCGCTCGCGCAGTTTCGAATCGTTGCGAAGCCGAAGGAGATGGGAAGCGGCGGCCTCCAGGTCTGGATCGGCCCAGAACTGTTCGCGGTGATCATATTCGCCCTGGGGGTCGCTGGCAGAGATCATTCGAACAGGGACGGGCATGCCATTGCCCTCGTCGCAGAAGTCGACATTGCCCGACCAGTTGGTCGCCACGGCGGGAATGCCGGCAGCCATCGCCTCGGCGATGCCGAGGCCGAAGCCCTCCGATCGATGGAGCGACAGGAAGGCGTCACCCTGCCTCAGGAAGGCGATGACCTGGGACCGGTCGAAGGTTCTCTCGTCGATGAGTATATTCGCAGCACCGGCCGCGGCGTCGAGCATCTGCCGGCGTCCCTCAGGATAGACGGCGGCACTGTGGCATTTGACGATCAGCCGGGCCGAGGGATCGTCCTCAAAGGCCATCCTGAATGCGCGGATCGCCCCCACCGGGTTCTTCCGGCTGAACCCCGACGACATGTCGAACATCGTCAGCACGGTGAAGGGGCGTCCGGCGTCATCGGGGCGCGGGGTTGGCGCCTCGCCGAAATCGAGCGCAACCGGATGCGGAACGACGCGCACTGGGCGGCCGTCAGCGATCGGCCGGACAGCGTCGGCGACGAAGTGGCTCGGCACCCATATCTCGTGAACGAAGTCGGCACCGCGGCGCCAGCTTTCCGGCACGCTTGGCAGTTCCCAGGCCCAGTAGCCGACGATCACCCTGTCCCTGAGGCGCGCGCCGCCGAGGCGCAGGCAGGCGAGCGGGAGCAATGGCGCGTTGACATGGACAATGACGATTCCGGGTCCGTCCGAACTTGCAGCATCGGATGGATCGACCGGGACCTGCGACGACGCCGCAAGAAAGGCATCGGACACGTCGGCGGTCTCGACCGGCTCGCCGAGCGAGGCCAGGGCCTGCCGGCAGTATCGGGCCGATTGCCCGAGCCCGGTCGCGGCCCGCAGAACGCCGGCCACGACCACCATCCGGCCTGCATGCGGGTTGGGCGACGGACGCGGGGCGAGCAAGGATGCCGCCCGCTCGAGGCCCGCGCGGCGCAGCCGCTTGGGCAGGCGCTGCCAGAGATGGGTATGAGCGAGGCGAGACGCAGTCACGAGCATTGGAGGGCTCCGAATGTCGCGCCATGACGGGTGGTCCCCCGTTCATCGTGCATTCCCGCGCATGCAAGGGCACCCCGCTGCAGCGAGGTGAGATAGAAGCCAGCCCCGAGGGAGGGTGAGCTCATCAGTCGTCTGCCAGGGTTGAAGGCCTTATTCGCGCGTTGCTCCAGCGAATGCCCATGGGTGACACCGGTCTGCCGATGGTATCGGTCGCGAGAACGACCGGCTCGGCTCCGGCGACACTTATCGCGATTCCCGCGGGCACCTGTCCCACCCTGATCGTCCCCGACATTGGCAACCCCACGGCCAGGGGCTCGGGATCGTTGGTCCAGATCCCATCTGTCGCGCGCCAGAGCCACAGAGCCGCCATGCTGTCGAACCGCTGCAGGAGAAGGGCCGTCATCTCCATGTCGGCATGCCCGCCCGCATAACCCAGCACCGCCGAGACATGAGGAGCGTCGGCCTCGGCCGTCATGTCGAATTCGAACTCCAGAACGTCAGCCTCATGCCCCTCCGCCGGAGCGATCAGGCAAACCCGGCCGTCTTCCGCCGCCAGCCAGCCGTCACGATCGACCGAGATACCTCCGAGGACATTGCGGTAGCCGTTCCAGAAGGATGAGAGACGGTGCGCCCGCTCCGACTGCTTCAGCCTCTCCGCGCGCAACGAGCCCATGCGCGACGCCGTCATCAGTTCCCCTGCCCCCGCGAAGACATGACCGTGGTGGGCATGATCCGGAACGTCGATGAGACGGACCTCGTGAACGCCGCCGAAGGGGCCGAGATAGATGTAGTCGAGAGACCTCATCGTCCGTCGGTCGACCAGCCAGAGCCCCGATACCGAATGGTCGCGGTGGACCCGCTCGGTGTAGGCCGATTCTCCCACGACTATCACGTCGTCCGCCACGGCCAGGCCGCGCGTGTAGATGTTGTGGCCGGACGACCAGACGATGGCCCCGTCATAGGCATTGGCCAGGCCGCCTTCGTGAGAGGCACAGGTGAGCGCCTCGCCACTCTCGCCGATCCAGATGTTGTGCACCCCGGAGAGGGCGCCGATGGGTCCGGTCGAGACCAGTTCCAGGTCGGGGTAGCTGAACTCCGCAAGAACGGACCCCTTCCGAAAGCGATGCGCGATGACGAAGAGCTTGTCGGCCCGCTGGAAGACGGAATTGATGTGATCGCCCGAATCGATCTCGGGATCCCATCGGTCCCAGCGCCCCTCCGACAGCCTGGTTTCCTGAAAAATGGAAGGCCGATTCAGATCCAGTACGGTGATGCAATTGCGGCCCGTGTTGCTGCAGATGACCCTGCCGTCGCTGGCGCAGGTCAACTGGTGTGGTGACGCCAGGAAGCGACCCGTGCGGTGGCTGCCATGGGCCAGGTAACCTTGCTCCGATCGCGCGATCATCTCGAACGACGAGACCGAATTGTTGTCGATGCCGCTGCGGCCAAGGACGAGCTCCGGGTCGCCGGGAAACCACGAGATGCCGTACCAGTCAGTCTGAGAGCCGTCGAGCGGGGTGACCTGCGTCGTCTCGAGGTCGACAAGCAGAAGGAACCGCGCCGTCGTCACAAGGCATTTCATCACATCAATCCTGTCTAACAGCGGCGCCTGAGACCTACCCGCTGCGGGTTGCCGTGAAGCGAAACCACCGCGCAAGAAAAACCGCCGAAACTCAACCAACGAGCTGAAAGTCACACTCTTAGCTGAACTCACCCGCCGGATGGCAGATGCTTCCGACAGGGCGCCGCATTCGACAGGGACGTTGCGGCAAAGTCAGGGCCGCGGCTCCAGTTCAACCCTGTCGACCGCGAGGCTGATCCCGTGAACAGGATCGATTGGCGACGCGAGAACCAGTTCATTCAAGCCAGGCCGGGCGGTTCCCGCCGGAACCGCGGCCTCCACGACGAAATCACCCTTCCATGCCGGCTGGAGAGACGCGCCGTTCAGTCTGAACTGAAGTTCCGTCTTCGCCGACGCGGAAATCCAGTTGGCCACCCTCACCCGCAGGACATAGGCCGAAGGCCTGGGCTTCAAGTTGAACCACAGGCGCGCCTCGGGAGCGATCATCCAAGAATAGGATACGGGCTGGAGACGTGGCGGATTCCATTCGGCATCCCGCCATCCGGCGCCCCATGGCGCCTGCTCAAGGCTCCACCACTGTCCGAAGTCGTAGCGGAAGGAACCGTCTTCCCGGGCCGGGGGGATATAGGCGCAGGCCTGGGCCGGCCAGCACTCGAGGATGGACCGCCACCGTCGAACGTCATTCGGGGAAGGCGGAACGGGATCGGGCGGCCCCTTGCGCACCACCGTGCCGTCAGGCTCGATCGTCAGCGTCAGGAGGCCGTCCTTGGCGAGGCGGAGCGGGGCAGCAAGTCCCTCCCCGACGACCCACTCCGTCTCGCGCTCGGCGCAGCGCCCGGGACGGCCCTGGGCATCCGCGGCGAAGGTGCTGTAGATCATGCCAGGCTCGAGACAGACGGCGAAATCGGCCTTCGCACCATAGAGATAGGTCATGGCGGCATCGAGCAGTTCACCGCGCAGCAACCACGTACTGCCGGTGCTGCCGCTGCGATCGATCACCAGAATCGTCCGCCTGCTGTCGACCCGGGGCGCCGCCTCAAGCAGTCCCGCGAGGATGGCACGCGCCCTCAGCGACAGCGTGGAGTAGTGGTCGTACTGTGTCCACTGGCTCGCCAGTCCCAGCGACAGGAGGGCGGCAGCCACGAGCACGCCGAGCGTTCTGGAGCCCCGAGCGACGAGAATGATGAGCCCCACAATCAGCAGGGACGCTCCTGCGGATGCGTAGATGTAGGTTCGTTGGGTGATGAGGATGTGGGACAATGACGACAGATAGGGAAGGTAGCCCGCCAGGGCCGCCGCGAACCCCGCGATCACCAAGCGGGCACCGAGGCCGACACTTGGAGGCGGCGCATCGGGAGCGCGGCTTGGCGCGGGCCGGAACCAGATCGCACCGGACACCAGAACAGCCGCCCCGGCGGCCACGAGATAGGGCCAGTGCGCGAGTTGCGACAGCAGCATTCGCGCCGCATCAAACCATCCATGCGCAAAGGCGCGATAGGCGCCGACCGTGAACATCATCGGCCAGCGGCTGGCGAGAAGGGACAGGGTGGACACCGGACTGTTGCTGATGCTCTGCTGGTAGATGCCGGGGGTGCGACCGACAATCAGGAGATAGGCGACTGCCACGACGATAGCCGCAGCCCAGAACAGGATGGGAACCCAGGCGCCCGGAAGTCTGCGAACGCCATCGACGAAGCCATACCTCGCCCACCAGAGAAGCGCCGGCAGCGGCGCCAGAAAGAGCCCCGCCTCGTACATGAGGCTGCCCGTCAGAAAGAAACCGAAGGCCTGGAGGGCAAGCACTCCCCGGGTTGCCTCCGTTCGGGCCTCGGTGGCGATCAGCACGAAAAGGCAGGCCAACAGTGTCAGCGCAACCGCGAAGTTGATGTGGACGGCCCGCAGCGACATCTGCATCGTGTCGGCCGGGTAGAGCATGAGCAGCAGGCCGGCGACCACGGCGAGCCAGCGTTGCCGCGTCAGCCACCAGACGATTCCCGCCATAGCGGTCGCCTTTGTCACGAAGCTGAGGTTGAGAAGGAAATTCCAGCCGAAGAAGGAGTCCGGTGCCAATACGTAGGACAGCGCGAACGTGAAGATGTTCAGCGGTCGCAGCGCCAGATGCGGCATGGTCGAGCCGAGACTCGTGATGAACACGACCCCATGTTCCGTGTAACGACCGAGGATGCCCCACTCCTCGATGTTGCCGAGCAGGGGCGCGGCAAAGGGCATCCTGATCACCGCGACTGCGACGACCGCTGCCGCGGCGGCCAGCACGAGGGTCACCCAATAGCCTGATGCGCCAGGTCGTTCGGCCGTGTTCATGCCCTCGCCTTCCATGCCTTCCGTTCTGCCTGCATGCCGAACCATTTGGGCAAGGCAATTGATCGATAGCCGATCGCGCCGCCGACAGCTTGCGGATCAGCCAGGCGCTCGAATCCGCCGCGCCGGGGTGCCAACATAGACCCCCGGCTCCACGATATCTGCAACGACAGTGGCGCCGGCACCGATCGTCACATCGTCGCATACCGCAACGCCGTCGATCACGACCGCCCCCGCACCGACCATCACGCGCCGACCAATGCGGCTGCGACCGGCGACGACGGCGTTGACTGATACATGACTGAAATCATCGACCACCGATTCGTGCTCGACAATCGCGCCGGTATTGACGATCACCCCCCCGCCGATCCTCGACAGCGGCCCGAGGTGAGCCCCGGCGGCGATTAGCGATCCCTCCCCCACCACGGACCCGACGCCCATGTGCGCGCTGGGGGCCATCAGTACGGCCATCGGCAGAGGGCAAGTCGCGATCTGCTGCATGCGACGTGCGTTGTCGCCGGCCGCCGGAAAGGCCCTCCAACGCTTGTCGGCGCTCTGCGGCAGTGCTGTTACGGCAGGAAAGCCCGCAAAGGATTCATCCGGGCGCGCGTTGGGATCGATGAACAGGAGGTGCGCGACGCCGGCTGCAAGGGCGACATCGCCGACGCTGCGGGCATGTCCACCGAAACCGAGGATGTACAATCCAGGAGGAGGTGCCGGCCTCATGGCTCCCCGCCCCCGGATCCTCTCTCCCGCAGGCGGTCCATAATCACAAGATGCTCCGAAACAACATCGCCCCACGTCCTAGACAACAGGTCGCGATCGTAGAAGCTGCGCTGCTTTCGGTAGAGGGTGTCAGGCTCCGCGAGCGCCTCCTCGATGCGCCTCGCCATCGACTGCCAGTCATAGGGATCAAAGAGCATCAAGTCTTGCAGTTCGTCTCCCGCCAGAACCTCACGCGTGACCGGAATGTCGCTCATGACGACGGGGGTTCCGACCGAAACGGCCTCCGTGAACGTGAAGGGCATTCCACCCTCCGACATGCTCGGGTTCACGGCGAGATCGGCCAGTTTGTAGAATGCGGCCAGCTGCGCGTCCGACAATCCAGGAACGAACAGAACATCGTTCTGGAGGCCATGGGACTGCACAAACTCGGCAATGACAGGATAGGTCGACGGATCGCCAGTCAGGACGAGCTTGCGGCCGAAGTAGCGCTCCTTGAGGAGGTAGCGATACGCCCTGAGAAGTTGGAGGACGTTCTTTGAAGGTCTCAACTGGCTGGCATAGAAGAGGAAACGGAAATCAGTGCCGTGAAAGTCGCGCGGATATGCGCCCGCGGTCTTCTGAAGCGCCGATTCCACCAATGTCCGGCAATAGGCCCCTGAGGCGGCGGCGGGGTCGTCAAACCCGGTGACCGCGATCAATTGATCCAGCCGGTTGGGAGCATGGGGGATGACAGTGATCCTGTCGGGGTCGACGCCGAACCGGTCGACGAGCATCTCCCATTTCGTGCGGTCGCTGTAGGTTACGAAGTTCCTGCCCTGCTCCAATGTCGCCAGGATGCCTTTGTACATCTCGGCCATCGGCTCCCCGCCCGAAGTGGCGAAAGCCGCGGGGAACTCGACGAGCACCACGTCGGGAACGCAGATGAGGCTGGGAACGCCGGTCCGGGCGATGGCGGGCCACATGGCGGTGGGACAGTACCAGGCGACCACCTCGGATCGCTGATCGATCTGTTCCATGATCGCGTCGACCTCGTTGCGATGCATGAATTGGAAGAGCCACGAACGGAGCGACTGATCCGCGGAGATGCGCAGGATGCGGCGCAAGATGCCGGCTCCCCGATCAATGCCCTGCTTTGCGATGGACGCGACCTGTGTCCCCCAGCGCCCGAGTGCCAGTCGCACAAGCTGCACAATAAGACCGACCGCCACGAAGCCCAGCGACAACAGTCCGAGGGCAGCGACATAGTTGGCGCTCAGGAAAAACGTGATCGGATTGCGCGTCACACCCAGGGTTCGCGCGGCCCAGGCGAAGTGATCCGCGAGCAATGTCGCGATCCGGCCCAGAGACCGCACCGCTCCGCGGGGCCGACCGGTCCGCAGGCGACCCAGCGCCTCATAGAGCGACAGGAGAAGCGGCCGGCGTTCCGGGCCGACGAATTCATAGCGCTTCGGGTCGATCCCAGCGTCACGCAGAAGATCCGACAAACCCTGGCGCGACCAGCTGGGACAAGCGATCAGGAAGCGAATCTCCGGGTCGGCGGTTCCATGCCGGACGAAGGTCGCGAGATAGCGACCGAGGCCCTCATATCGGAACTCGGTGCCCGGGCCGTAGGCGGTGAAGATGCCATAGGTCTTCAGAGGCATTTGAGGAATTGCCTCCAGTAGGCCAGTGCGACGGCGTCGCCGCTTCTGGCTTCAAGCGTCGCCCGGTCGGGCAGCGCGGCGCGTTTCTCCAGGTGGTTCAGTTCCATCCACTTGAGCTTCGCCGCCATGTCGTGCACTTCGCGCGGATTGAAGAATGCGAGGGGCAGTTGGAACTGCTCAGCCAGTTCGCGCATTGCCGGGTAGTCGCTGGAGAGCGAGGGAACCCCAAGTTGAGCTGCCTCCACGACGCTGAACGTGCCGTTGTCGAGGAGGCCCGGGTGCCAGAGGAAGGTGGCTCCAGCGAGCAGCCGCCTGAAGCGCGCGTCGGGCACATCGCCAAGCACCCTGATCCGGGTCGGCATGTCCTCGCCCATCGACCGCAGTTCCTCAAGGGCGGCGCCCTCGGGAGTGGCAGCATCGAACAGATGGTCGGTTCCTACCCCGGTGATGACACAGTCCAACTTGCCGCCGAACTCCCCGAAATAGATGGCCAGCGCCTCCAATGCCCGGGCATGGTTCTTGTGGACGGCGCGATTTGTCGTCCAGAGGACGTAGGGGGCGGGCTCAGGGCCTCCGGCCAGGTCCGGTGCAGCCATCGCGGGCGCGACGAACGGAAGCCGCACAACCTTGTCACGCGGCACGCCGGCATAGTCGATGGCATCGCCCTTCGTGAACTCCGTGGTGACAAAAACACGATCCGCCTGGCGCGCGGCGAGAAGGAAGGGCGTGTCGGCGCCCGGGGAAAGCACCGGGTGATAGCGCTGCAGATAGTCGTAGACTACGAGGGCATAGGGCCGCAGCGGCAGAACCGGCAGGGAGAGCCGGTCCGATATGAATACCATCAGGTCGCAGTCGGCGAACTGGGCGATCCCGTCGTCGGGAACGATGTAGTTCTGATAGAGCGCCTGCCAGCCCGTGTAGCCTTGGTAGAGCATCGCCCGGCGGGCCTGGTCCGCCGACAGGACGGTCCACCGGAACGGGCGCCGGGACACGCGGCCCTCAAGGTCGCGAAACTCCTCATCGGGGTAGGACTGCGGATCGTCAAGGTGGCCGAAGACGATTTCGGCAGGATTGCCTTCCAGTTCGCTGCCCTTCTTGAGCGCCAGCGCCACAGCCTTGGCGGCCCGGAGGGTTCCACCGCGGTACTCGATCGGCAGGATGACGGCAATCTTCTTCTGGCGCTCGGTGCGGACGGTCGGCTGCCGGCGGCTATGATCGAGCTCCTGCAGAACCCGGTCAAAGCCGCGCTCCCAGTCTCCGACACAGTTGTCGGCCTTCATGCACTCGAGCAGGCGCGGCTGCGTGTCGCGTATCGAATCGATCAACCCCCGCTCGCCCGAGAGAAGTCGCCTCAGCATGCCGCGCGCCTGATCGATTGTCTCTGCCCGCCCGGCCAGTTCGCGCCCCCCGAGCCGGTCGAGGAGACCGCCCGCCATGAAGACAAGGGGCATGCCGGCCTGAACCGCCTCGAAGGGATGGAAGTGGACATGGCGAGGTTCGCGCGAATGATAGAACATCGCACTCATGCGACGCATGTTGGAGCGATGCTCCGCCAGTGGCAGAAACCCCAGCACATTCGGATCGCTGACCTTCAGCGGCTGAGCACCGCCGATCGCATGAGGCAGATCACCGATATCATGACGGAAATCGTCGTAGACCTTGCGGTAGTAGGAATTGAAAATGATGTCCGGGCAGACGAAGAGCAGACGGGGATCGCCGCCCTCCCACTGATCGTTGGTCGCTGCATTGGCCATTCCCAGCGGCAGATGGATGGCGCGGCTGGCGATGGGCTCATCTTCAATCTCGGCGAGATTGTCATAGGCCTGGCCCAGCCAGAAGCGGCCACGCGCCTGTTTGATTAGGGTCTCCGTCTCCGGCGCCCTGCGGGCAAGTTGGGAATATGATGCATCGCCATTCAGTCCGTAGGCGCGCCAGATCGCTGCGCCCTCGAAGTGCCGGAGAAGGGCGGTAACGGCCTTCGGATCGTAGCCAATGAAGAAGGCGATATCGAAATCTTGACTGACCCGTTGCCATATCTCTGGCGAAACAGGCCTGTACCAGTTGATGCTGTTCATCAGCCCCAGAAGTTCGGGGTCAATGGTCAGATTGGCATCTTCGGTGAAGTCGATGTCGGCCGATCGGAACCCGACGTCCTGGGGAATAACCTTGGGGAGGTAGATTTCCTTGAAGCCGATGCGCTTCAGCATCGACACCTCGAACCGCCTCGCTGCCGTATGGTTCAGGAGCCACATCACGCGGCGGGATGAACGCCCCGCTGTCCGGTCGTCTGTCATGAGGCGACACCGCTGGTCGACATGTAGAAGTCGATGGCAGATGCGACATCGCCATCATAGGTGATGGCTCCGTGGTTCAGCACGAGACCGCGCGCGCAGATCGAACGGAGTGCCCCATGATCATGCGAGGCCAGAACAAGGATTTCGGCGTCCTCCACAAGCCGCATGATCCGCCGTTTCGCCTTGGCCATGAAGTCAGCATCCCCTGCGCCGATGACTTCGTCGAGCAGCAGGATGTCGCCGCCGATCGCCGTCGAGATCGCGAAGGCCAACCGTACCTGCATACCCGCAGAGTAGGTCATGAGGGGATAGTCAATGAACTCGCCGATGTCCGCAAACTCGACGATCTCCGGCTCCAGCGCGCGCATCACCTTTGGCGTCATGCCGAGGAGGAGCCCCCGATACAGGATGTTGTCCCGCCCCGTGGCGTACGGTTCGAAACCCAGACTGAGATTGAACAGAGAGCGCACCGTTCCCGACACATTCCGCTTGCCCGAAGACAGGGGATAGAGACCGGCGATGGACTTCAAGAGCGTGCTCTTGCCGGCTCCGTTGTGACCGAGGAGGGCCACGCGCTCGCCCGGCTTCAGATCCAGGTTGATGTTCTTGAGGGCGTGGATGTCCACGATCTGAGGGCGCGGACGGTTTTGACGAACCCACGACGTCAGAGCAGACTTCAGAGAGCGATCCCTGAAGGCGACTGATGCATAATGCAGGTTCGCATTCTCGAACTGGATTCGGCTGGTCATAGATAGAAAATGACCCTGTCTTCGGCGGTCCGGCCAATGAGGATCGCGACAATGGACAGGACCAGAAAGCTCCCCAGGACCCATACAAGGTTCACGATGGCCGGAAGTTCACCGCGAAGCATCGGGGCGCGGACCAATTCCAGCAGATGATAGATGGGATTGTAGTCGAGCAGGACGTCCAGACCGCCATTGCGAAACATCGACGCTTCGAAATAGATCGGCGAGACGAACCACATGGCCTGAAGGATCAATGTCAGCGCGTGCGGAAGGTCTCTGAAGCGCGTGCCCACATAGGCCATGATGGTAGCCCACGGCCAGGCCAGCATGGCAATCAGCGGCAGGGCTGCGAGTGCCGCGAACCAACTTAGGCCCACGCGCTCCGGCGCTGTGACCAAAATCCAGATGACGAGCCCGATGCTGGCCAAGCAGAGTATGATGAA
>CAZEZD010000020.1:4097-17808 GCA_964516115.1 uncultured Hyphomicrobiales bacterium | reverse complement strand
TGGTCTCCTCCCCTCCACTCCGGCCCCCGCGCTTCCGTCCCGAACGAAGCGCTCCCCTCATCCCCGCTAGCGGCTGCCCCTACGTCAAAACCCTCTTGGCGGCTGCGACATCTTGTGCATGAATGGTCATTGGAACCATTCAAAGCTGAACGCAGCTTGCCCGCATGAGGGAAGGAGAGGTCGATGACCGATGCACCGCGTGATGTGCCCGCCATGGACGATCCGAAGACCGAAACCGAGACGAAGTCGCTCGACCGGCGCCTCTTCTTCTTCAGGACCCTGGCGGGTGCCGCAACGCTGGCGGTTCCGGCCGTGATGGCGACCGCGCAGCCGGCGGAAGCCCAGCGCCTGCGCGTCACCGACAGTGACCCTTACGACCGTGAGGGGCGCGGGCGTGGACGCTTCGTGCGCCGTCGTGGCACCGACAACGACCCCTATGATGATCCGGGTCGTGGCCGTGTGCGCGTCTATCGGCGCCCCGTGCGTGTCACCGACAACGATCCGCGCGACCCGCGGGGACGGGGGCGCGGCTGGTAACCCGGTCGCCCGGACGCATCCATCATGACGCTGGCCGGAAACGCCTTTTCACTCGCCTTCGGCAACATGACCGTGCCGGAGGTGCTGGGGTTGCGCGAGGCCTGCAAGGCGCGCCATTTCGAGGCTCATGACGCGACGCGCTTTGCGAAGCTTCTGTCGGTAGCCAACCTTGACGCCTTTCTGCGGACCGACGGCGCGCAGACGCCGCGCATTGCCATGGCCGACAGCTCCCGCAATGGCAGCGCGGCTGTGCCGGACGATCTCTTCACGACGGATGACGGGCGCGTCGATCCGGTCCGCCTCTTCCGCCTGTTCGATGGCGGCGCGACGCTTGTCGTCTCGCAGTTCCACGAGTTTCACCCTCCGCTGGCCGATTTCTGTCGCGGGCTGGAGAAGGTGTTCCTGCATGCAGTGCAGGCGAACATCTATCTGACGCCGCCCGGCGCCCAGGGCTTCCGTACCCATTTCGACACCCACGACGTGCTGGTCCTCCAGGTCTCGGGTTCGAAGAAGTGGCGCGTCTGGGGCGACATGCTGCTGCCCCACGCGACGCGCAACACGCCCTGGGACGGCGCCTTGCACAGGGCTGACCCCGCCGGCGCGCGTGACCTGACGCTTCAGGCCGGCGACGTGCTCTACGTGCCGCGCGGCGTCGCCCACGACGCTTCGGTCCAGGAGGGCGGAGAGCCGTCCCTGCACATCACCGTCGGCCTGCTGGAGCCGAGCTGGGCCGATGCGCTGAAGGCGGCGATCGACCAGATGGAGCCGCGTCTGCCGAGCCTGCGCCAGTCCTTCCGCACCTGGCGGATTGGCGACGAGGCCGTCCGCCAGGGACTGGTCGCGGCCGCCCGGGAGAGGCTCGCAGCCTTGGCCAGCGAAGAGGCGCTGGACATGGTCGCCCTGCAGTTCCTCCGGCAGCTCTCCACCGATCGCATGACCATGTCGGGCCGCGGTCTGGTGACACCGCCTCCCGGTCCTGACGACCGCCTCATCCTGACCGATGCAGTGCATCACCATGTCGTGCCGGTCGGCGAGGGGGCGGAACTGCGCTGGGCTGGTCCAGCCGAGCCCTTGACATCGGTCGAACTCGGCTGGCTGGAGCGGCTGAGCGAAGGCGCGACGCCCGCATCCCTCGGCGGCGAGGCGGCACTGGCCTTCTGCCGGCGTCTGGTGGTCCTGGGCCTTCTTGAGCGCGCCTGAGGCGCCATACACCGCTCCGCTCACACTTAGCCCTTTCTTAAGGACGTGTGTGGCATTTGGGGATGGTTGTATGACGTTAGGTCATGTCACGTGTTGAAGCGTAACCCCATCGATCTTCACCGTCCCGCCCGCACGACGATTCTCGTTGCGGACGAACAGGCCTTCTCGCGCAGCCTCATCCGCTCGGCCGTGGCGGGGATGGGGCGCGTCCTGGAGTGCCGGACCGGCTTCGATGCCATCGAGGCGGCCGAGCAGCAGCGTCCCAGCCTCATCATCCTGGACCTCAACCTGACGGGGCTCGACGGCGTCGAGGTCACGCAATTCCTGCGCCGCGCGGGAGGTGGGCTGCAGTACACGCCCATCATCATGATCGCCGGCCAGCCGACGCGCGCCTCCGTCGTCGGTGCGATGACCGCCGGAGTCCACGAGTATATTGCCCGTCCCTTCAGCATGAAGACCGTGCGCTCGCGGGTCGAGGCGGTGGTTACGGCGCCGCGTCCCTTCGTCAGGACGCACGTCTATTTCGGGCCTGTTCCGCGGGCGAAGACCATCCGGCAGGAGGTGCTGGGCAAGTTCGGTGACGGTTCACTGGCCAGCATGATCTGCGGCGTCCACCATGCCGACGCCAACGACGTGGCCTGTCCGCTCGGGCTCAATTGCCTGTGCCGGGCCTATATCAGCCCGTCCATCAAGGACGTCGTCGAACTCTAGGTTCGCCCGTCACGCGACATCGGCGATGCGGGACTGTCTCACGTCGCGTTCGGAGAGCCATCGCTCGAGGTCGGGCGCGGTGAGGGCCGGGGCGAACAGAAACCCCTGCATCACATGGCATTCGAGAGCCTGGAGGAAGCGCTGTTGCGGTTCCGTCTCGACGCCCTCGGCGACCACGGTCAGGCCTAGGCTGTGGCCGATGCGGATGACGGCCGAGGCAACCGCCCGCGCGTTCTTGTCGTTCTGGAGGTCGCGCACGAAGCTCCGGTCGAGCTTGATCTCCTCGATCGGCAGCGTCGAGATCGAGGACAGGCTCGAATAGCCCGTGCCGAAATCGTCCAGCGAGAGCCGCACTCCGAGTTGGGCTACGGCCTCCACCGTCGCCCGGGTTCCGGCGCAGGCGTCCATCATGACGCCCTCGGTGATCTCGAGGGTCAGGGCATCGGCAGACAGGCCGGAGGATTCCAGCGCCATGGTGACGAGCTCGGGCAGCCGCGGATTGCGGAAATGCAGCGGCGAGAGATTGACCGAAACCGTCGGAATGGCGACGCCGCGCATCCGCCACGCGGCCATCTGGCGGCAGGCCTCGCTGATCGCCCATTCGCCGATGGCCTCGATCAGGCCGGTCTCCTCCGCCAGCGCGATGAACTTTCCCGGGGGCACCTCGCCGAAGCGTGGATGGGTCCAGCGGGCGAGGGCCTCCACACCGTGCAGGCTTCCGTCCTCGCCCCGGATCTGCGGCTGGTAGCGCAGCGCCAGCTGGCCGAGGCAGAGGGATTCCTTCAGCGCGGCGCTCATGACAAGCCGCTCCTGAACCTGACGGTTCATCTGCGGCCCGAAGAAGCGATAGGAGCCTCTGCCCGCATTTTTCGCCTCGTACATGGCCGTGTCGGCGTGTTTGAGCAGTTCCTCGCGATCGGCGCTGTCGCCAGGGAGCAGGCTGATGCCGATGCTCGCCGAGGCGGACAGCGTCATGTGCTCGAGTTCCACGGGAGCGGCCAGGTGGCGCACCACCCGCTCGGCGACGCCCGCCGCCTGGTCGGCGTCGAGGTTCTCCAGGACCATCACGAATTCGTCGCCGCCGAGGCGGCTGACGACGTCACGCGGCCCGGCATGCTCCTTGAGACGCCGGGCGATCTCGATCAGCAGGGCATCGCCGGCGGAATGACCGAGCGAGTCGTTGACGTCCTTGAAGCTGTCGACGTCCAGAAAGAGCAGGGCCAGGCTGCTCGTCTGGCCCGCACCGACGCGCGCGATCGCCTCCTCGACATGCTCGGTCAGGCGGGTACGGTTGGGCAGGCCGGTCAGGGTGTCGAAATAGGCGAGGCGGGCGATATGTGCCTTGGCCTCGTGCCGCTCGATGGCGAGGGCGCAGAGATGGACACAGGCCTCGACCAGACGCTCGTGCCAGGTGCTGGGGCCGCGCTTTTCCCGGAAGTAGAAGGCGAAGGTTCCGGCGACGCGGCCGTCCTTGAGCTTGATGGGGCTGGACCAGCACGCCTTCAGCCCGAGCGGCAGCGGAAGGTCCTTGTAGGGGGCCCAGAGCGGATCGGTCTCGATGTCCTTCACCAGCACCGGCTCGCCCCGCCATGCGGCGGTGCCGCATGACCCCACCGCGGGCCCGATGGGCAGGCCCTCGATGGCTTCGCCATAGGCAGGCGGCAGGCTCGGCCCCGCCAGCGGGCGCAAGAGGCCTTCCTGGTCGACCCGGATGATGGTGCACGTCACCCCCGGGGCGATCGCCTCCACCTCCTGACAGATCAGCTTCGCGACGTCGGAGAGGTCGTCGTCCCGCGCGACCGCCTCCAGGATGCGCTGCTGCAGCACCTGCGTCTGGCGCGTTTCGGTAATGTTGGAGATCACGCAGACCGCGTTGCGCAGCTTGCCGTGCCCGTCGAAGACAGGATTGACCGTCGCCGAGATCCATATCTCGCGCCCGCCCTTGTCGTAGCCGATCAGTTCGATGGTGACGCTGCGGTCGCCCTGGGACAGCCGCGCCAGCGCCCGCAGGATCTTCGGGTCGGTGTGCTGCCCGGCGAGCAGGACGGAGGGAATGCGTCCGATCAGTTCGTCGCGCGAATAGCCGAACATCTCCATGAAGGAACGGTTGCAATAGACGATCTTCTGGTTCCGGTCCGTGATGAAGACAGCGCGGTCGGTCTCGTTGGCGACGAGAGAGAGGAGATAGAGCTCCTCGCGCCGCCTCACCTCATCGGTCACGTCCTTGACGAAGGCGGCATAGTAGAAGCGGTCATCGATCTCGGTGCGGGACAGCGACATGGCGCCCCAGACCCGGGTGCCGTCGGGGCGCACGACCGGAACTTCGATGGTGCGGGCGACAACGTGATTCTCGCCACCTCCCCTGTTCCGGGCGAGTTGGGACAGATGCTGTTCGCGGTGGCTCTCAGGCACCAGCATGCAGACGTTCCGGCCCATCACCTCGGCCTGCGACAGGCCCCACAGGCGCTCGGCGGCGGCGTTGAACAGCACGATCCGATCCGCGTGGTCGATGATGACGACCGCGTCGATGGCTTGGGCGATGATCGGGCCGAAGACCCCGACCTCGGCCCCGAGTGCCTCGTGCTGCTGCACCGTCCGGTATCCCTGTTGCGCCTTGGCCGTGCTTCTGAAGCGGGGGGCGCTGATCAGGCTATCCCCAATTCGTCGTCACTTCGTAAACGCCGCAGTTGGGTGCAACGAGAATCTGGTTCTGCAGCTCCGATGCTTGCCGGAGGAATCGGAATTTCAGGCGAACATTGTCGGGAATGCAGTGTTCATGCACCGGACCATGTTCCAATTCAGGCATATGAGGCCGGGCATCATGGCCCGGCCGTCACCCGTTTTTCGCCCGATCAGGCAGCGGCCGGCTCTTCTCCGGCGACAGCCGGCTTCTCTCCGCGCAGCACCACATAGATCGCCGGGATGACCAGTACGGTCAGCAGAGTCGACGAGGCGAGTCCGAACAGCAGCGAGATGGCCAGCCCCTGGAAGATCGGGTCGGTGAGAATGGTCACCGCACCGATCATGGCGGCAAGCGCCGTCAGCAGGATCGGCTTGAAGCGGATGGCTCCGGCCTCCAGCAGCACGTCTGTCAGCGGCCGGCCCGGTGCGCGGGCGTGGCGGATGAAGTCGACAAGCAGGATCGAGTTGCGGACGATGATGCCGGCAAGGGCGATGAAACCGATCATCGACGTCGCCGAGAAGGGGGCACCAAAGAGCCAGTGTCCGACCAGGATGCCGATGAAGGTCAGCGGGATCGGTGTGAGGATCACCAGCGGCAGCTTGAACGAGCCGAACTGCATCACCACGAGGATGTAGATGCCGAGCAGGGCCACCATGAAGGCGGCGCCCATGTCGCGGAACGTCACCCAGGTGACCTCCCACTCGCCATCCCACAGCAGCACCGGCTTGGTCGTATCGACCGGCTGGCCGTTGAGCGCGATGGCCGGCTTCGGCACCGTCCCCCAGTCCGCGGCGTCGATCGCGCGCTGCACGGCGATCATGCCGTAGAGCGGGGCCTCGAAGGCGCCGGCGAGTTCGGCGGTGACCATCTCGGCTGCGCGACCGTTGCGACGGAAGATCGGCAGCGACGTGGTCTCGCGGGTGAGCCTGACGACGTCGCCGAGTTCGACGACCGAGCGGTCGCCCGGAAGGATGTTGGCCGGCACCGGTGTCGACAGGGCCCGCTCGTCCAGGACGAGGCCGCTCTTCGACGGCGCGAGCCGGATCGGGATGGGCTGGCGTCCGCCACCGCGGTGCGAATAGCCGACGGTCGTCCCGCCGTAGAGCATGCGGATGGTGGAGAAGACATCGCTCTGCTCGACGCGGTGGAATTCGAGGGAGTCGTCGGCCACCGTCAGCCGCAGGCGCTCGGCGGTGGTGCCGAAGCTGTCGTCCACGTCGACGATGAAGGGCACGGAGGCGAAGGCCTCGCGGACCTTGGCTGCCACCTGCCGCCGGGTGTCGGCGTCGGGGCCGTAGATCTCGGCGAGAAGCGTCGCCATGACCGGCGGACCTGGCGGCGGCTCGACCACCTTCACCGCCGTGCGCGGCGGCACGCTGACAGCGCGCAGGCGCTCACGCACCTCGAGGGCGATATCGTGGCTCGCGCGCTTGCGCTTGTCTTTCGCGACGAGGTTGAGCTGCAGGTCGCCCATCTGCGGCTCGCTGCGCAGATAGGAATGGCGCACGAGGCCGTTGAAGTTGAACGGCGCGGCTGTTCCCGCATGGCTCTGGATGGAGTCGATCTCGGCGATGCCGGCGAGGCGTGCGGCCATCTGCTGCAGCAGCCGGTCGGTCTCCTCCACCGAGGCGCCGCGCGGCAGGTCGAGCACCACGCCGAGCTCCGGCTTGTTGTCGAAGGGCAGCAGCTTCACCGTCACGTGCTGGGTATAGAACAGCGTCATCGAGCCCAGCGTCGCGATACCGACGAGGATGAGGAACATCCAGGCGCGGCCCTTCGTGGCGAGGATCGGGGCGGCCGCCCAGCGATAGCCGCGGCCGAGAATGCCGCCGTCGCCGTGGCCCCCGCCGTGGACGGCCTCGCCGCCACCGTGGGCCTTGCCGAACTTCAGCATCAGCCAGGGCGTGACCATGACCGCGACGAAGAAGGAGAAGATCATCGCCGCCGATGCATTGGCGGGGATCGGGCTCATGTAGGGGCCCATCATGCCCGACACGAAGAGCATGGGCAGGAGCGCCGCGACCACGGTCAGAGTGGCAATGATGGTCGGATTGCCGACCTCGACCACCGCGTCGATGGCAGCCTGCGTGCGCGAGCGGCCGTCCTTCATCGCCCAGTGGCGGGCGATGTTCTCGATGACGACGATGGCGTCGTCGACGAGGATTCCGATGGAGAAGATGAGGGCGAAGAGGCTGACGCGGTTCAGGGTGTAGCCCATGATCCGCGCCGCGAAGAGCGTCAGCAGGATCGTCACCGGAATGACGATCGCCACCACCAGCGCCTCGCGCCAGCCGATCGCCAGCCAGACCAGCAGCACGATGGAGATCGTCGCCAGAGCCAGGTGGAAGAGGAGTTCGTTGGCCTTTTCGTTGGCGGTCTCGCCATAGTCGCGGGTCACGTGGATGGCGACCTCGGAGGGCACGACGGTGCCCTCCAGGCGCTTCACGGCGGCGAGAATGTCGTGAGCGACGGTGACGGCATTGGCGCCGGCGCGCTTGGCGATGGCCAACGAGACGGCAGGGGCGCGGTCGAAGCCGCCCTGGCCATTGCGCGACAGGTGGCCGACGCGGGTCTCGGCGGTTTCGGTGGCGAGCAGCACCCTGGCGACGTCGCGCACATAGACGGGGCGACCGTCGCGGGTCGTGACGAGCAGATTGCCGATCTCGGAGAGACCGGTCAGCGTCTGCCCGGCGACGAGGCCGATCTGCCGGTTCTGGTCGCGCACGGTGGCGGCGGCGAAGGCTCGGTTGGCCGATTCCACCTTGCCTGCCAGTGCCTGCAGCGTCAGCCCGGCGCGGGCGAGCAACTCCGGATCGGGTTCGACCCGGATTTCCTCCGGCTGCTGTCCGACGAGATAGGTGAGGCCGATATTGTCGAGCTGCGAGACGGCGACCTGCACCTCGCGGGCGACGCGGGTCAGGTCGTTGGCGCTCCAGCGGTCGACGGCGCCCGGCTTCGGCGCCAGCGTCAGCACCATGATGGCGACGTCGTCGATACCGCGGCCGACGATCAGCGGCTCGGGAATGCCGGTCGGCAGCCGGTCGAGATTGGCGCGCAGCTTTTCATGGATGCGCAGGATGGCTGAATCGGCCGAGGTGCCGACGAGGAACCGGGCGGTGATCAGCGCGCCGTCGTCGCGCGTCTGCGAGTAGACATGCTCGACGCCATTGATCGATTTGACCAGCGTCTCCAGCGGCTCGGTGACGAGCTTGACCGCATCCTCGGCCTTCAGGCCGTCGGCGCGCACGTGGATGTCGACCATGGGCACGGAGATCTGCGGCTCCTCCTCGCGCGGCAGCGTCATCAGGGCGACGATGCCGAGCACCAGCGAGGCCAGCAGGAACAGTGGCGTCAGCGGCGACGTGATGAAGGCACGGGTCAGGTTGCCCGCGATCCCCAGGGAGGTCTTCTCGGTCACGGCAGGATCACCCGGTCGCCGGGACGCAGCCCGGTGAGAATTTCGCGGCGCGGGCCGGCCGGCGTGTCGACCATCGCGCCGATGACGACGGCGATGTCGCGCGGACCTTCTCCGGTCGTGATGCGCACGAGATCGATGCCCGAGCGCGTCGTGACGGCAGCCTCGGGAACGGCGATGGCCTGACGTGTCGCCACGGGCACGCGCACGAGGACCCGCTCGCCGACGAAGGTGTCGGAGAGACCTTCCACAGCGACATCCGCGGTGACGCGCCCGTTCTCGATCTGCGGATAGACCTTCTCGATCCGCCCGCGTGTTGCTCCACCAATCTCGGCGGAGCCGCGCTCGCCGATGGCGACCTCGGACCCGACGGTCAGGAGAGGGGCGTGGCGCTCGGGAATGGCGAGGCGCAGGAACAGCCCGCCGGCGGCGATGGTCGCCACCTGCTCGCCGGGCAGCACCACTGAACCGCGGCGGATCGGTACGGTCAGGATGCGCCCGGCGGCCGGCGCGACGACGGAGCCTTCCGTCGCCTGCTGGAGGACGACCGAACGCTCGGCCTCGCCCTGGTTCACCTGGTTGGTGAGAACCTCGACCTGCGTGCGCATCTGGTCGACGCGCTGCTGGGTGGCGGCACCGCGGGCGAGAAGGGCCGACGTGCGATCGAATTCGACCCTGGCATTCTCGAGCTGGGACGTGACGGCGCGGATGCGGGCATCCGCGGCGTTGAGCTGCAGGGCGAGCTTCTCGTCGACGACGCGGGCAATGGGGCGCCCCGCCTCGACGACCGAGCCTTCGGTGACGGAGAGTTCCACCAGCGTGCCGCCGATGCGCGAGCGCGCCGGTACCACGAAGCGGCTCTCGATCCGTCCAAAGACCGCCTTGCTGTCGACCACCGCGACGGGGCGGATGACCTCTTCCGCCGCGATCCCCGTGGCGGCGCTTGCCGCAAGGGCCAGCGCGGCGAGCGCCGCGCGCGATGTCGTCCGTGCTGCACGCATGGTGGCAAACCTCACTTGAAGGCGCAGCCGGCCTTGATACCCATGGCCTTGAAGATCATGGCCGCCGGGCAGAAGCCGGTGAAACCGGCCTGAAGCAGATTGAGACCGATGAAGGCCGTGAAGGCATGGAACCACGGCGAGACGGCATAGGCGAGGGCGAGCGAGACCAGGATCATCACGCCGGCGAAGCTGAGAACGGCATTGTCTAACGTCATTTGGGTGTCTCCCGTTTGAGATGGATCACTGCGGATGGCCTGGGCGGTGAACTAGGAACTTGACGAGCCCGGTGCCGCCAGCTATCTGGGCCAGATAATATATTCAAACATCGGAATATCAAGAGGTGTTTTCCCTATTCCGCAGCAGCTGTTTCAGCGGCGGCGGGGAGCGGGGGGACTTGCAAGAAGCCGAAGGCCAGGGCTCCACATCTGGTCGCCTGACACATCAGGGAGGTTTGCCATGAGCGACCCAGGGGGGACCGCCGCGTCTCGGGGAATGCAGATCGATCGCCGCAAGCTGCTGATGCTCGGGGCTGCCGGGGCGCTTCCGGCATTTCCGGCGTTTGCTGCATCGGCGGAACCGAAGGTGCGCACGGCCGCACGGATCGTCATCGCCGGAGCGGGTGCAGCAGGCCTTGCCACAGCCTCGCGCCTCGCCGCCCGTCTCGAGGGCGCCACGATCACGCTGATCGACAAGCGAAAGGAACATTACTACCAGCCCGGCTTCACCCTCGTGGCGGCCGGCCTGAAGCCGCCCGGTTATTCGATCTCCGCCACGAGGGACTACGTGCCGCAGGGCGTGAACATGATCGAGGAGCCGGTCCGCGAGTTCGACCCCGTCGGCAACAAGGTCGTCACCGAGTCCGGGCGGGCCGTGCCCTATGACTATCTGATCGTGGCGACCGGCCTTGAGCTCGCCTATTCGGCCATCGAGGGCATGGACACGGCGCTGATCGGCCGCGACGGCATCGGCAGCGTCTATATCAGCCCCGAGGGCGCGGCAGCGACCTATCGCGAGATGTCGCGCTTCGCCGACAAGGGCGGCGTCGGCCTCTTCGGCCGCCCGGCCACCGAGATGAAATGCGCCGGCGCGCCGCTCAAGTACACCTTCATCACCGACGACATCCTTCGCCGCCGCGGTAACCGCGGCAAGGCCGAGCTCATCTACGCCGCGCAGAACAAGACCCACTTCGGCGTGCCAATCGTCTCCGAGAAGGTACGCATGCTTTTCGGCGAGCGCGGCGTGAAGACGGTCTATGACCACGTCATGACCGCCATCGATCCGGGGAAGAAGACCGCCACCTTCCGCACGCCGAGCGGATCGACGGAAATCAAGTTTGATTTCATCAACGTGGTGCCGCCGATGCGCGCACCGACGGCGGTCCGCAACTCACCCCTGCCCTGGCAGTCCGGTCCCTGGGCCGCCGACGGCTGGATCGAGGTCGATCGGGCGAACCTGCGCCACAAGCGCTTTCCCAACGTCTTCGCCGTCGGCGACGTCGCCGGCGTGCCGAAGGGCAAGACCGCGGCCAGCGTCAAATGGCAGGTGCCCGTGGCTGTCGACCATCTCGTCGCCGCCATCCAGGGCGGCAAGAGCGAGGCGGCCTACAACGGCTACACCTCCTGCCCGCTGATCACCCGCATCGGCCGGGCCATGCTGGTGGAGTTCGACTACAACGACAACCTCGTGCCCTCCTTCCCCGGCATCATCGCGCCGCTGGAGGAACTGTGGATCACCTGGATCATGAAAGAGATGGCGCTGAAGCCGACCTATACCGCCATGCTGCGCGGCCTGGCCTGAGGAGGGGACGATGAAGGATCTCGACATTTCGGTTTTCATCGCGGTCTTCCAGGAGATGCTGGGACCCGCCCTCTGGCTCCTGGTCGCCATCGCAATCTTGGGCATCCTTGCCTTCCTGTTCCTGCTCGTGAGGGATCGCGGGCTGTTCAGCCGCCGGCTGATCGGTGCTGAAGTTCTCGGCGTTTTTGGCGGTGTCCTCGCCCTGTTCATCATGTGGTTCGTCACCGATTCCAACCTCTATGACGTCGGTGGACCGATCGACTGGGTGCTGGTGGCCGTCATCTGGACCGTCGGGGCCATCGGCTCGGCGATCCTCGCCTATGTGGCGCTGGCCTACCTGGACTGGGGCGGCGCCCGGCGGCCGGCCGCGTGAGCCGGTCGCGTTCCCCCATCGCATAAGGAGACGATCATGTTTGGCTGGTTGAACCGGCGGCCGGCGGGCTGCGACCTGACACCTGCCGAGGCGCAGGCCCTTGTTGCCGAAGGCGAGGCCGTGCTTGTCGACGTGCGCGAGGACTCCGAGTGGCGGTCGGGGCACGTCCCCGGCGCCATCCATCTGCCCCTCTCGCAGTTCGCGCAGGGCGTTGGCCGCCTGCCACGCGACAAGAAGGTCATCCTCTACTGCCTGTCCGGTGGACGGTCCGGCCGCGCGCTTGGCGAATGCGCTAAGGCCGGCCTGCCGATCGAGAGCCATATTGCGGGCGGGATTTCGGCCTGGCAGAGGGCCGGGCTGCCCGTGGTACGCTGAGCGCGCGAGGGCTCAGCCAAGATCAGCAAGAAGGGCCCTGTAGGCGGGGGCTTTCGGTCTCTTCCCAATAGGGATAGCCGAGATCGTCGATGGCCTGAGACCCTGAACCTCCTCCAGATTTGGGTAGAATCCGTCGACCATGGAGATGGACGATGCGACCCTCGCGGTTCGCGGAAGAGCAGATCATCGGGATGCTGAAGGAGCAGGAGGCCGGTGCGAAGACGTCGGAGGTCTGTCGCAAGCACGGCATCTCGGCTGCGACCTTCTACAAGTTCAAGGCGAAGTTCGGCGGGATGGACGTGTCGGACGCCCGCCGCCAGATCGAACTGATCCGCACGGCCTGGCGCGACAGCAGCAAAGTCTACGGCTACCGGAAGCTCCACGACGACCTCGTGGACATGGGCGAGAACTGCTGTCCGAACCGGGTCGCACGACTGGCGCGGCTCGCCGGCATACGGGCTCAGATCGGGTACAAACGCCGCCCCGGCATGGACGGAGGCAAGCCGTCCCTGGCCATCGGCAACACGCTCGACCGCCAGTTTGACGTGGAGGCACCGGACAAGCCCTGGGTGACCGACATCACCTACATCCGCACGCACGAAGGATTCGCCTACCTGGCGGTCGTGTTCGACCTCTTCTCGCGCCGCATCGTCGGATGGTCGATGCAATCGCGCCAGACGACCAACGTCGTCCTTCAGGCGCTGCTGGCTGCCGTCTGGCGGCGCAAGCCGAAGGGCCGCGTGCTGGTGCATTCGGATCAGGGCAGCCAGTTCACGAGTATGGAGTGGGCATCCTTCCTGAAGCACCACGATCTGGAGCCCTCGATGAGCCGGCGCGGCAACTGCCACGACAACGCGGTGGCCGAGAGCTTCTTCAACCTGCTCAAGCGCGAGCGGATCCGCCGTAAGGTCTACCGGACGCGCGATGAGGCAAGGGCCGACGTGTTCGACTACATCGAGATGTTCTACAATCCGACCCGCAAGCACGCACGAAACGGGATGCTGTCGCCCGTCGAGTTCGAACGGCAGCACAAAGCGCGAGCCGAGGGCGTCTAGAAAACTCGGGGCGGTTCAGGGCCCCGAGCGTGCTCGAACCCCTGCCCCAGGCGCCAGACTGCCACGGCTTTGTGGTGAGCGGCTCGGGAGCGATTGTTTTTGGTATCCGGGCTGGAGGCATGTTCCGATGGACGGCACAACGCGGCGTCGAGCTCATCGCCGACATCATGGCGGATGCCAACATCGATACCTCCGCCTGGGCGCTCGAACGGCCAACAGCCGTGTCATCCGACGGCTCGATCGTTTCTGGACTTGGTCGGTTCACGGCACCCGGACAGAGCCCGCGGAACCGTCCGTTCCTACTTGAGCTGCCACCTGTTCGGTAAGGCTCGATTCCCTCTACCCTACCCCCCAACTACCCTACCCCCAACCTCGCTGGGTGCAGGAAAGCCTTAGCGAAGGGAATGTGCCTTTACCTAAGGCTTGGGCCTCTCGAGACGTAGGACTCACCATCCGAGCTTGGCCGCTCGTCCGTTTGGCGCCGCCAATGCAGACATTAGGCAGCGGCTGTGTAGCCGACATTGATCGGCCCTGCAGGAGGTCGCTCAACTCTGGCGCGCAGGC
>CAZEZD010000020.1:564-4087 GCA_964516115.1 uncultured Hyphomicrobiales bacterium | reverse complement strand
CTCCTGCAAACGTCTGTTACAGTGCCGAGACGACCCGACACACGGCGCGGGTTAGGCCAAAGGCGCGATCAGAGGAATTGCCGTTCTTGGAACCACCCACGAGCCCGGTTGTCGACGCTGCCTCGCTTCTCGTCGTGGATGACGACGGCGAGATCCTGTCGCTCGTCGCGAAGTTCCTGCGCGGCCACGGCTTTCGCGTCCACACGGCGCGCAACGGCGCCGAAATGGCCGAGGCGCTCAACCGTGCCCATGTCGATCTCATCGTTCTCGACCTCATGCTGCCGGGCACCAATGGCCTCGACCTCTGCCGCAACCTGCGCCGCACCTCCTCGGTCCCGGTGGTGATGCTGACGACCAAGGGCGACGACATCGACCGCATCATCGGCCTGGAGGTCGGCGCAGACGACTACCTGCCGAAGCCGTTCAATCCGCGGGAGCTGCTGGCGCGCGTCAACGCCGTGCTCAGGCGATCGCGCGGTCCCGGGACGCCCGCCGAACGGGCGGGGCGCGGCTTTGCCTTCGACGGCTGGCGGCTGGACACGCTGAAGCGTGAGTTGACCAACCCTGCCGGCGTCGTCGTCGATCTCTCCACCGGAGAGTACGACCTGCTGATCGCCTTCCTGGAGGCCCCCCAGCGCGTGCTGTCACGGGATTTCCTCCTCGATGCCGCCCGAAACCGCATCGCCGAGGCCTTCGACCGCACCATCGACGTTCAGGTCAGCCGGCTTCGTCGCAAGATCGGTGACCCCGTCGATCTCATCAAGACCGTCCGGGGCGCCGGCTACATGTTTACCGCCGATGTCACGCGGTTCTGATCCCCGTCCGCCGGCATGGTTCGGCCGCCTGATGGCGCGCTTCGACAGTCTGACGGCGCGTACCGTGCTCGTCGTCCTGCTTGGCATCGGCATTGTCCATCTCGTGAGCCTCTGGACCTACCAGATCAGTCTCGACCGCGAGGTCACGCTGTCCAGCGATGCGCGGCTCGCCGATCGCCTGCTCGCTATCAAGCGTGCCGTCATGCGGGTGCCGCCAGGGGAACGCGAGGCGGTCGCCCACGACCTCTCCGGCGGGTCTGTGGATGCGCACTGGAGCCGGACGGAGCATGCGGTGGCCGGCGGGGCCGACGCCGCGCGATGGGAAAGCCTCGGTCAGCGGCTGCGCGAGGTCCTGCCCGAACTGGCCGACGATGGTCTTGTCATCGGCGCGAACCGCCGCAGTGCGGACGATCCACATCTGGCGCTGATCTCCATGCGCCTGCCTGACCAGAGCTGGGTCAATGTCGGCCTTGTCGCGCCGCCCCTGCACGCCGCTGGCTCCCACGGCACGCTGCTGTCGACCTCGCTCATGGCGCTCGGCGCCCTCGTCGTATCGATCCTGCTGGTCGGATGGCTGACGCGGCCCCTGTCGCTCTTCGCCGAGGCCGCGAAGGGGTTCTACCGCAACCGCTCGGTCACGCCCCTGTCGGAGACCGGGCCTCGCGAGGTGCGCGACCTTGCCGCCGCCTTCAACGACATGCAGCGACGCATCGCCTCGCTGATCGAGGACCGGACCCAGGCTCTCGCCGCCGTGTCGCACGATCTCAAGACGCCGATCACCCGGCTGCGCTTCCGGATCGAGGACCTGGACGATCCCGGCGCGCGGACGGCGATTGCCGCCGACCTCGACGACATGGAACGCATGATCGACCAGACGCTGGCCTTCCTGCGCGGCGAGCGGGCCGACGAGGAGGTCCGCAGCGTCGATCTCGTGGCGATCCTGCAGACGATCACCGACGACATGACGGATCGCGGCCGCCACATCGGCCTCGGCGGCCTGTCGTCGGCCGTGATTGCCGGCCGGCACCTGGCGCTGAAGCGGGCCTTCGGAAATCTCGTCGAGAACGCCGTCAAGTACGCCGGAAAGGTCGACGTGACGGTGGAGCGGGACGCAGACCGCTTCATGGTGTCGATCAACGACGAC
Source organism: uncultured Hyphomicrobiales bacterium (assembly GCA_964516115.1). Classification (GTDB taxonomy): domain Bacteria; phylum Pseudomonadota; class Alphaproteobacteria; order Rhizobiales; family Phreatobacteraceae; genus Phreatobacter. The sequence goes on along the minus strand of CAZEZD010000020.1, from coordinate 2,128 downwards.
GGTCCCGGCATCGCGCCCGCCGACGTCGACAAGGCCATGGCGCCCTTCGTCCGCCTCGAACCCTCGCGCAACCAGTCCACCGGCGGCTTCGGCCTGGGCCTGCCGATCGCCAAAGCGATCATCGAGGGACATGGCGGCACGATCGCGCTCGGACAACGTCCCGAAGGCGGCCTCACGGTCACCGTCTCTCTTCCTGAAGGTGGCCCAGCCTCCTGATACAATCTGTAATGGTCGCGCAATGCGCGGTGACGGCCGCGGCGTTAGTCGGGAGCCATGAGACTCCCTGCGATACCTACCCTCTGGCTTTTCCTGCTGACCCTCGCAATTGGCGGCAATGCCGTGCCGGCGCGTGCGCATGAGGGACACGACCACGGTGCGCCGCCCCCACCGGTCTCGGCCACGATCGCGCCGCGCGCCGATGCCTCGTCGGAGGACTTCGAGATGGTTCTCGTTGCCCGCGACGGCCGGCTGCACATTTATCTCGACACGTTCCGCGGAAACGAGCCGGTTCCGGACGCCACGATTGAGGTCGACGGCCCGGACGGCACCGTCAGGGCAGAGCCGGACGGATCCGGCGGCTATGGTCTGCCGGCGCCCTGGCTTGCGCGCCCCGGCGAACACGCTCTCGCCATCACCGTGCAGGCGAGAGGCCTGGTGGACGTTCTCACCGCCTCGCTGACCATCCCCGCACCACCCGCCCCAGCGCCACTGGCGGGCGGTCGCTGGGGGGCTTCATCGACAGCGCCCTGGCGGCCGACCTGCGCAACCGGCTGGCGGACGGCGGCATGACGATCTACGGCGCTCTGGTGGCGGCCTTTGCGGTCGGCTTCCTCGCCGCCCTGCTCGTGCGCCGGCGCCCGCGCGTCGCCGTGGTCGCGCTTGTGGCGGCGCTCGTTGCACCGGGGAGCCTTGAGGCCGCCTCACCGACGGCCGCCCCGCCCGGATCGGCGGCCGCCGCTGCTCCACGCGACATCGCCCAGCGCTTTCCGGACGGCGCACTCTTCGTGCCGAAACCGACCCAGCGGATTCTGGCCATCCGCACCCTCTTCACCGACGAACGAACTTATCCGCGCAGCGTCGAGATGCCGGGCCGCATCATCCCCGACCCCAACCGCGCCGGCTACGTCCAGGCCTCCGTCGCCGGTCGCCTGATCCCGCCTCCCGGCGGCTTCCCGCGCCTCGGAGCGCGGGTCGCCGCGGGCGATGTCCTCGCCCTCGTCCAGCCGGCGATCAATTCCGCCGACGCCACGACCCAGCAGCAACAGGCGCGTGAACTCGACCAGCAGCTCACGCTCGTCGAGCGCCGTCTCGAGCGGCTGAAGCAGATCCAGTCGGTGGTGGCGCGCGCCCAGATCGAGGATGCAGAGCTGGAACTGGCGGGTTTGCGCACGCGTCGCGCCAATCTCGACCGCGCGCCGCGCGAACCGGAAAGGCTCGTTGCGCCCGTCAGCGGCGTCGTCGCCTCGGTCCAGGCGATCGCCGGCCAGATCGCCGATCCCGGGACGGCCATCTACCTGATCATCGATCCCGATGCCCTCTGGGTGGAGGCCCTCAGCTTCGACGT
>CAZEZD010000020.1:0-554 GCA_964516115.1 uncultured Hyphomicrobiales bacterium | reverse complement strand
TGCGCTGGCCGCCGAGGCGTCAGGTCAGTTGGCGGATGGAGGGACCCTGCAGCTGCTGCATCGGGGAAGCGGCCTTGCCGACCGCAACCAGGCTGTGCCCGTGCAGTTCAGCATCGAGGCCAGGGCGGGGGCCCTGCGCCCCGGCCAGTTGCTCACGGTTCTAGCGCGATCCACCGAGGAGCGCCGCGGCATCGCGCTGCCGCGCGCCGCCGTCGTGCGGGGCGCCAACGGCCAGTCCATCGTCTACGAGCATTCGAACGCCGAACGCTTCGTTCCGCGGGAGATTCGCGTCGAGCCGCTCGACGGCGCGCGTGTCCTCGCGATCTCGGGGATCGAGCCGGGCCGACGGATTGTCGTGCAAGGCGCCGAACTCCTCAACCAGATCCGCTAGGGCGCCGGGATGTTCAACGCCCTTGTCACCCAATCCCTGAAGAACCGGCTCTTCGTGCTGGCTGTCGCGGCGATCCTGGTCGTATTCGGCGCGATGACGGCGGCGCGTCTTCCCGTCGACGTCTTCCCCGACCTCAACCGGCCGACGGTCACCATCATGACCG
>CAZEZD010000019.1:0-18081 GCA_964516115.1 uncultured Hyphomicrobiales bacterium | reverse complement strand
CATGAACTTCACATGCGCCGGCGGCTCTTCAAGAGTCTTCAGGAAGGCGTTCCACGCCTTCTCCGACAGCATATGGACCTCGTCGACGATATAGACCTTGTAGCGCGCCGAGACCGGCGCATAGCGTGCGCCATCGGTGATCTGGCGGACGTCGTCGATGCCGGTGTGGGAGGCCGCGTCGATCTCCATCACATCGACGTGGCGGCCTTCCATGATCGCCTGGCAGTGGATGCCGGGCCGGTCGAGATGGATGGAGGGGCGGTCGACCTCGCCGGGCAGCTCGTAGTTCAGCGCGCGGGCGAGGATGCGGGCGGTGGTCGTCTTGCCGACGCCTCGCACGCCGGTGAAGAGGTAGGCCTGCGCGATCCGCCCGGTGTCGAAGGCGTTCGACAGGGTGCGGACCATGGCCTCCTGGCCGATCAGGTCGGCGAAGTGCTGCGGCCGGTACTTGCGGGCGAGGACGCGATAGGCCGCAGCCTTTCCGGCAGGCTCCTGGGTCCCGAGATCGAACCCGGGTTCGGTCTCGGGCGAGGAATCCATGTCTGTCCTGCTCGGGGCTCTGGCGAACGGCTCATGCCAGTGTCGCGCGCGGCGCGCGCGGGGGCAACCATCCGCTGGGGATGAAGTGGGAGGCTGACACGCGACCCGAAACGGGCTCGTTACGGCTGCTTCCTTCCGGATCTGACCGGGTTGGCGAGAGTCTCGTCCACCGCCAACCTCCCACGGGCTATATGGCGGCAAGGCGGGCAGGACGCAAGCGGAGTTCTGCCGCCGATGGCAGCAGGAAGGGCCGGACAGATCGACCGCATCTAGCTATACGAATTCGCCGCCGCGCGAGACGAGATGAGATCCATGACCGCCGCCTTCAGCCTCGACTCCCGCCTCGCCGCCGACACGGTCGCCGTCACCGACCTCGTGCTCTGCCAGATCCGGCTGATGAACGATGCCACCTATCCCTGGCTGATCCTTGTGCCGCGGCGGGAGGGCACGGTGGAGATCGTCGATCTCGGCCCGCAAGACCGCGTCCAGCTCATGGATGAGATCGCCACCGTCTCGGGCGTGCTTCGCGCCATGACCCACTGCGACAAGCTCAACGTGGCGGCGCTCGGCAACATGGTGCCGCAGTTGCATGTCCACATCATCGGCCGCTTCGCCGGCGACCCGGCCTGGCCGGGGCCGGTGTGGGGCAAGGTGCCCGCCAGGCCCTATGCCGATGCCCCGCGCGAGGGCTTCATTGCCGCGTTGAGGGCAAGGCTCTCCGCCGGTTGAGCGCGTTGCTCGGGCGGCCGGGGCATGCGAGCGTCTCGTCCCCACCTGCCGGAAGATCGTCCATGTCCGATGCCCTGCCGCCGCTGCCGCCGATCACGCTCGGCTATACCGAGAACGACCTCGACCGGATGAGCGCCAAGCGCGGCGACGAGGCCTGGCTCGGGCTCACCTTCGCCGATCCGCGCACGCGGCTCTATGTCTTCGCCGGCGAGACGCCGATCCTCCGGCGCAACGGCGACCGCGGCGATCCGCTGTTCACGGCCAAGGAGGCGGAGGCCTTCGGCGAGCCGCTGGAGACCGCCTTTCTCGGCCTCGCCAACGGCGCGCCCCGCTTCGCCCGCTTGGTGCCGGAACTCGCCAAGACCGACCCGAACGCCTACCGCATCGCAGAGGTCAAGGTCGACGACCCGACGCTGCTCATCACCGACATGCGGACGATCGCCATGAACGGCGTCGTCGAGCCGCATCACCTAGGGCCCATGGCGCAGGGCAAGTCGGTGATGCACTGGCACGCGACGCATCGCTTCTGCGGCAAGTGCGGGGCACCGTCGCGTTTGTCGCAGGCCGGCTGGCGGCGCGATTGCCCGTCCTGCAACGCCCAGCATTTCCCGCGCACCGATCCGGTCGTCATCATGCTGGCGGTGGATGGCGACCGCTGCCTGCTGGGACGCCAGCGCCGCTTCCCGCCGGGCATGTATTCGGCGCTCGCCGGCTTCCTGGAATCGGGCGAGACGATCGCCGATGCGGTGCGCCGCGAGATCATGGAGGAGGCGGGCGTCCGGATCGGCACCGTCACCTATCTCTGCGACCAGCCCTGGCCCTTCCCGGCCTCGCTGATGATCGGGTGCCTCGCGGAAGCGACCAGCCGCGACATCGAGATCGATACGGAAGAACTGGAGGACGCACGCTGGTTCACCCGCGAGGAGTGCTGGATGATGCTGGCGAAGCAGCATCCGGCGCGGCTCTCCTGCCCGCCACCGCTGGCCATCGCGCACCACCTCCTCCGCGCCTTCGTGGATGGGAAGCATCTCTAGCCGAGGCGGGCCTTCATCAGCGCGATGGCATCCGCCGCCGCGGTGCCCGAGGGCTGCGGCAGCCAGAGGCAGGAGATCGTCCAGGCTGGAAGTCCGTCGGCCTCGACGAGCGGCAGGACCGTCGCGCCGGTGATCGCGAGGCGCTTCACCACCATGGACGGCACCAGCGCCGAACCAAGCCCGAGGCTGACCATGGCGGCGACTCCCGCCCAGCTTTCGGCCTCCTGCGCGACCACGGGCAGCGTCCCCGTCGCCTGAAGCGCGGCGATGAGGCCGTCATGGGCCAGAGCCGCCCTGTCGCGCGCCAGCACCACCAGCGGCTTGCGCGCGATATTGGAGAGGCTCGCCGTCTTGCGCAGCCGCGCTTCGGCATCCGGCACCAGCGCGGACCATTTCGACGTGGCGACCTGCTTGTGGACGATGCGCGGATGGGGCGGCAGGGGCGGGGCGGTGAAGATCATCGCGACACGCCCTTCGGCGAGCGCTGACATCTGGGTTTCGAGCGCGCCATGGTGCAGTTCGGGGACAAAGCCGGCCTCGATCCAGGCCGGGTCCTCGAAGAGGTCACGCAGCGGTCCGAGCATGGCGTCGTCGCTGACGCCGATGCCGATGGTCGGTGCGCGTTCGCTCACCTCGCGCGCGAGGCGCGCCGCCCGCTCGGCAGCCGCGAGCGCCAGCCGGGCCTCGGCGACGAAGACCTCGCCGGCGCGGGTCAGACTGACAGCCTTGCCGGCATGGTCGAAGAGGACGACGCCGATGTGCCGTTCGAGCTGGGCGATGCGGGCGGCGGCCGTGCGGCGCCCGACGCCGAAGCCGGCACCGGCTGCCGTCAGGTCGCCGCTATCGGCAAGGGCGATGGCGATGCGCAGCGTGTCGAGTTCGGGAGGCGCTGAGTCCATGCGGCCAAGGTGCCGCGATTCGCGGCGCCCGGGCGAGGCGTTTACTCCGCCACTGTCTTCTCGACCTCGTTCCGCCAGGGATTCTGCGGATAGACGCCGAGAATGGTCAGTTCCTTGGCGAAGAAGGCGAGTTCCTCCAGCGCCAGCTTCACAGGCCGGTCGTCGGGATGGCCCTCGATCTCGGCATAGAAGCGCGTCGCCACGAAGCGGCCGCCGATCATGTGGCTCTCCAGCTTCGTCATGTTGACGCCGTTGGTGGCAAAACCGCCCATGGCCTTGTAGAGCGCCGCCGGCACGTTGCGCACCTGGAAGACAAAGCTGGTCAGGCAATCCTGGCCGGGAGCGGCCCAGATCTTCTGGCGCGACAGGATGACGAAACGCGTGGTGTTGTTGGCGGCGTCCTCGATGTCCTCGGCGAGGATGTCCAGGCCATAGACTTCCGCCGCGAGGCGCGGCGCGATGGCGGCCTGCGTCGGGTCGCCCATCTCCGCAACCTCGCGGGCCGAGCCCGCCGTGTCGGCCGCCACGATGGGCTTCAGGCCGAGCTTGCGGATGATCTGGCGGCACTGGCCGAGGCCCATGATGTGGCTGCGCGCCGTCTTGATCGTGCCGAGGGATGCGCCCTTCACCGCCATCAGCTGGAAGCGGATGGGCAGGAAGAACTCGCCGATGATGTTGAGGCCGGCGGTCGGCAGCAGATGATGCACGTCGCCGACACGGCCGGCGATCGAGTTCTCGATCGGGATCATGCCGAGGTCGGCGTCACCGTTCAGGATGGCGGCGAAAGCGTCCTCGAAGCTGGGGCAGGGCACCACGTCGGCGTCGGGGAACACGGCCTTGGAGGCCTGGTGCGAGAAGGCGCTGAGTTCGCCCTGGAAGGCGACGCGCTTGGGCGCGAGGATCATGGGAGCATCACTCCGGGATGGGGCGGGTTATGTAGCCGATCGGTCAGGTCTTGGCGATGAGGGCGCGCGCCCTTTCGAGATCGGCCGGGGTGTCGACGCCGAGCGGCACCGCCTCGACCACCGCGACGTCGATGCGCATGCCGTTCTCCAGCGCGCGCAACTGCTCCAGCCGCTCGCGTTTCTCCAGCGGGGCCGGGGGCAGGGAGACGAAGCGTTCGAGGGCAGCGCGGCGATAGGCGTAGAGGCCGATGTGATGGTAGAGCGGCCCCTCGCCGGTGGGAGCGGTGGCGCGGGTAAAGTAGAGCGCGCGCAGGCGCGTCTCCGACAGGGGCGTGCCGACCACCTTCACCACGTTGGGGTTGGTGATCTCCTCCTGCCGCGTGATCACGGCGGTCAGCGTGCCGATGTCGACCGCCGGGTCGTCCAGGAGATCGGCGGCCGCCCGGACGATCGAGGGCTCGATGGTCGGCAGGTCGCCCTGGACGTTGACGATTCGGGTAAAGCGCCTTTCGGGGTCGACGAGGTCGGCCGCCTCCTGGATCCGGTCGGAGCCGGTCGGATGGTCTGCGCGGGTCATGACGGCCCGGCCGCCGGCGGCCTCGACGGCGGCCAGAATCTCCTGCGAATCCGTCGCCACCACCACCGGACCGAGCCCCGCCGCCTCCGCCCGTCGCATCACATGGACGATCATCGGCGTTCCGCCGATGTCGGCGAGAGGCTTGCCGGGAAGGCGCGAGGCACTCATGCGGGCGGGAACGAGGACGATTGACGCGGTCATCTGGGGCCGGATGCGGGCGAGGGAGCCAGTTTGGAGGCGGCAAAAAGTAGCATGTGAGAGGCGTGCATATACGGGTTGCCTCGCAGGGCGCAAATTGGATAGTGTCCGCGCCAAATCGGCAGGCCCATCCCGCGTTCCCCCGCGCACCTTATCTCACGGCGCCGCCGATCTCTGGAGCTGGTCCCGATGGACGGATTGGAATTCAACAAGGTCATGATGGCCGTGCTGCTCGTCGGCACGGGCACATTGGGTGGCAGCCTGCTCGCGGGTGAGCTCTTCAGGCCGGCCAAGCCGGCGAAACCCGGCTACGAAGTGGCTGTCGCTCCCGCAGGCGGTCCGCAGGCGGCGCCCGCCGCGGCTGCTCCCACGAAGTCGATGGCAGAGGTCTTCGCCTCGGCCAACGCGGCGAACGGCCCGGCCGTGTTTCGCCAGTGCGCCACCTGCCACACCATCAACAAGGGTGGTGCCAACGGCGCAGGTCCGAACCTCCATGGCATCGTCGGCCGCAACCATGGCGCCACTGCGGGCTTCAACTACTCGGCCGCAATGAAGGCCAAGGCGAGCGAGCCGTGGACGCTCGAGGCCATCTACGCCTTCATCACCAATCCGCGCGCCGCCCTGCCCGGAACGACCATGGCCTTCGCCGGCATCCGCTCCGAGCAGCAGCGCGCCGACCTGATGGCCTATCTGCGCGAACAGGCCGACAGCCCCGTCGACATTCCGAAGTAAGGTCCGCGCCCTGACGGAAACGAGGCCGGGTCCATGCCCGGCCTTTTTCGTTTGGGCAGCCGTGGACAACATCGGTGTCTCGAGGGGTCGAGGCCACTTATATTCCTCGCATTCGCCCCTTATCTTTGCTTTGCCTTGGCGCTATCCTGCGTCAGTCCCATTTTTGCCACGCTTGGCGCGTTCGAACGGCAGGGGTCTGTCTGCCACAATCGCCCCGCCCAACAAGGTAAGCAAATGCCGACCATCGCTCTCGTCGACGACGACCGGAACATCCTGACCTCGGTCGCCATCGCTCTCGAAGCCGAAGGCTATCGCATCGTCACCTACAATGACGGCGCCGCGGCCCTTGACGGCTTCAAGCAGACGCCGCCGGACCTCGCCATCCTCGACATCAAGATGCCGCGCATGGATGGCATGGAGCTGTTGCGCCGGCTGCGCCAGAAAACCGACATGCCGGTCATCTTCCTCACTTCCAAGGACGAGGAGATCGATGAACTCTTCGGGCTCAAGATGGGCGCCGACGATTTCATCCGGAAGCCATTTTCCCAGCGTCTCCTGGTCGAGCGGGTGAAGGCGGTGCTGCGCCGTGCCGCCGCCAAGGACCCGATCGCGGACGCCAAGTCCGACGCCAAGGTGCTGGAGCGCGGCAAGCTGCGCATGGACCCGGAGCGCCACACCTGCACCTGGGATGGCCAGCAGGTGACGCTGACCGTCACCGAATTCCTGATTCTGCAGGCGCTGGCCCAGCGTCCAGGCGTCGTGAAGAGCCGCAATGCCCTGATGGACGCGGCCTATGACGATCAGGTCTATGTCGACGACCGCACCATCGACAGCCACATCAAGCGGCTGCGCAAGAAGTTCAAGGTGGTCGACGACGACTTCGAGATGATCGAAACGCTCTACGGCGTCGGCTACCGCTTCAAGGAGTGAGGCTCGCACGAGCCTTTCCAGGATCATGCTGGACCGGACCCAGGACGATACCGCACCTCGAGGAGAAGCGGTGCTCCCGCCTCCCCTACGGACCGTGAGGCCGTGGACGCGGTTCGGGCGCATCCTGGCGCGGGCGACGCGGGCCGTCGTCAACCGCTCCTTCTCAAGCCTCACCCGCCGCATCGTCCTGCTCAATCTCGTCGGGCTGGTAGCGCTGGTCTCGGGCATTCTCTGGCTGTCGCAGTTCCGCGCCGGCCTCATCGAATCCCGCCAGCAGAGCCTTCTCGTCCAGGGTGAGATCATCGCGGGCGCCATCGCCGCGTCGGCTGCCGTCGACGGATCGGTGATTCCCATCGATCCGGACAAGCTGTTCGAGCTGCAACTCGGCGGCACCGGCTCGGCGATCGACGACCCTGCCGCGCTGCTCGAGTTCCCGATCAATCCGGAGCGCGTCGCGCCCGTCCTCAGGCGCCTGACCGGGCCGACCGAGACGCAGGCGCGCATCTACGACCGCGAGGGCAACCTGATCCTCGACAGCCGCAATCTCTATGGTCGCGGCGACATCCAGGCGCTCGACCTGCCGCCGATCGGCACCAAGCCGCCCTTCTACGAGAAGTGGTGGAACGAGATCCGCCGGTTCCTGCGCGGCGGCGGCAATTTCCCGATCTACCGGGACTTCGGCATGCGCAACGGACGGAGCTATCCGGAAGTCGCCCAGGCGCTGAACGGGCAAAAGGTCAGCATGGTCCGGGTCAACGACCGCGGCGAGCTGATCGTCTCGGTCGCGATTCCGGTGCAGCGGTTCCGGGGCGTTCTCGGCGTGCTGCTGCTCAACACCCAGGGCGGCGAGATCGACGCCGTGCTCGATGCCGAGCGGTTCCAGGTCCTCAGGGTGTTCCTGGTGGCGGCCCTCGTCATGATCGTGCTGTCGATCCTGATGGCCCGCACCATCGCCGGCCCGGTCCGCAAGCTCGCCGAGGGCGCCGACCAGGTGCGCCGGCGCCATCGGTCCCGCGAGCAGATTCCCGACTTCAGTCAGCGCCGCGACGAGATCGGCCACCTGTCGCGCTCCCTGCGCGACATGACCGACGCGCTCTACGCCCGCATCGAGGCCATCGAGCGGTTCGCGGCCGACGTCGCCCACGAACTGAAGAACCCGCTGACCTCGCTCCGGTCGGCAGTGGAAACGCTACCGCTCGCCAAGACGGATACCTCGCGGACGCGGCTTCTGGAGGTCATCCAGCATGACGTGAAGCGCCTCGACCGCCTGATCACCGATATTTCCGATGCCAGCCGCCTCGATGCCGAACTGCAGCGGCAGGAATCGACCCGGGTCGATCTCTCCCGGCTGCTCGGGACCATCGCCACCATCGCCAATGAGGTCCGCAAGGATGGCGACGTGCCGGTGCGCCTCGCCTTCGAGGGCGGCAAGGCGGCCGACTTCGCCGTGCCGGGCCATGACAGCCGCATCAGCCAGGTGTTCACCAACCTCATCGACAACGCCCGCTCGTTCTCGCCGCCGACGGGCGAGGTGAGGGTGACCGCCCGCCAGCTCAAGGGGGCGATCGAGATCACGGTCGACGACGATGGCCCCGGCATTCGCGAGGACGCGCTGCAGCGGATCTTCGAGCGCTTCTACACCGACCGCCCGCACCAGGACTACGGTCAGAACTCCGGCCTCGGCCTGTCCATTTCCAAGCAGATCATCGAGGCGCATGGCGGCAGCATCTGGGCCGAGAACCGCGCCGGCCCGCCCGGTCCCGACGGCGAGCCGACCGTGCGCGGCGCGCGCTTCGTCGTTCGCCTGCCGGCCGCCTGAGCGGGGCGGCGGTGGCGAGCATCCATGCCTCTGCCGTGCTGGTCGGCCCTCGCGCCGTGCTTGTCCGGGGTCCCTCGGGGTCCGGCAAGAGCGCCCTCGTCCATGCCCTTCTCGACGCCGCCCACTCTGGGCTCATCCCCTTTGCGCGGCTCGTCGCCGACGACCGCGTGATCCTGTCGGTGCATCACGGACGGCTGCTGGCGCGTGCGCCCGATTCCATCGCCGGCCTTGTGGAGCGGCGCGGCGCCGGGGTCGTCAGGCTCCCCCATGAAGCGCAGGCGGTGGTCGGGTGGATCGTCGACCTCGACGCCCCCGACGCCGCCCGGATGCCGGAAGATGATGCCGCGCGGGTCGTCATCGACGGCGTCGTCCTGCCGCGCATTCCCGTCGCCCCGGGCGTGCCGCCGCTGCCCCTGGTTCTCGATGCGATCGGCAGGTCGGCGTGAGCCATATCGCGACGGTCTGAAGGGCCAGCGGGCGCGCGCCACCACTCTGTCGCCCTGCCGCTGGCAGGCTCTGGGCCTCAGGTTGCGCCGCAGCAGAATCGTTGCAGTTGCGTCACTGGGGGCCTTGCGCTCCCCGGTCACATGGTGATCATATCCGCCTCTTTGTCGATCTGGCGCGTCTCGTGGGACGCGCGGAGTGCCTGATGATCGGACTCGTCATCGTGACGCACGGCCAACTGGCCGTCGAATTCCGACACGCCATGGAGCATGTGGTTGGTCCCCAGAATCAGGTGGAGACCATCGCCATTGGTCCAAGCGACGACATGGACCAGCGCCGCCGCGATATCATCGCCGCTGTCGAGAAGGTCGATTCCGGCGATGGTGTCGCCGTGCTCACCGACATGTTCGGTGGCACGCCGTCCAACCTCGCGATCTCGGTGATGAGCGGCCGGCCCGTGGAGGTCATCGCCGGGATCAACCTGCCGATGCTGGTGAAGCTCGCAACCGTCAGGTCGGAAAAGCCGCTGGCCGAAGCCGTGCTGCACGCCCAGGAGGCGGGCCGCAAGTACATCAACATTGCCAGCCGCGTCCTCGCGGGTCATTGAGCTCGGGGAGATCCGGTGTCTAGAATGACGGCAATTCGCCCCCTTTCAGGGCATGTCCATCGCCGGTCGCCGCGGATGGGCAAGGGGAGAACGTTTCGCCATGTTGGATGATGAGGTCGGTTGTCCTCCGCCAGCGCCTGCCCGCGACGGCGAGATCGTCCGGGAACTTGCGATCGTCAACAAGCGCGGCCTGCACGCTAGAGCCTCCGCCAAGTTCGTGGCCTGCGCCGACCGGTTCAACGCCACCATCCAGGTCTCCCGCTGCGGCGAGACGGTCGATGCCAGCTCCATCATGGGCCTGATGATGCTGGCGGCGGGCATCGGGACGTCCATTACCCTCAGGGCCAGCGGCGCCGAGGCGGCGGCGGCGGTCGACGCCCTTTCCGCGCTGGTCGCCGACCAGTTCGGCGAGGGCGAATAGGCGGCACCATGACGGACCGTGAAATGATCTGGCTGGTGGCCATCCATGTCACTCTTGTCGTCTCCGGCGTCATGCTGGCGCTGACCGCCCGGCTGTCGGAGCATTCGCACGGATGAGCGACTGGCGGTCCTTCTGGGATGGCGAGCACGCCATCTATGTCAGCGACCGCCACAAGGCGGTGCATTATCAGGCGATCGCCGAAGGCATCCTGGCCCATGTCGCTGCAGCGGGGCTCGGCCATGAATCGGTCGTGCTCGACTATGCCTGCGGCGAGGCGCTGGAAACGCCTCGCGTCGCCAGCGCGGTGGGGCGGCTGGTGCTGTGCGACGGTGCGCCTTCGGTCGTCGCCAGGCTGCGCGAGCGCTTCGGGCAGCTCGCCAATGTCGGCTTCGCGCTGCCGGAGGACCTCGATACGGTACTGGCGGACGGGTCGACCGACTTGATCGTGGTCTCCTCGCTTATCCAGTATCTCTCCCGTGACGATCTCGGAGATCTGCTGGGCCGCTTCCGCGCCAAGCTGAAGCCGGTGGGCCGGCTGGTCATCGCCGACGTCATCCCACCGGACGCCGGCATGGTCGCCGACGTCACCTCGCTGCTGCGCAATGCCCTGAAGCATGGCTATCTGCCCGCCGCGCTGATGGGTCTCGTGGCGACCGCGGTCTCGCCCTACCGCAAGCTGCGGTCCCAAATCGGCCTTTCCACCTATAGCGAGGCGGAGATGATTGGCCTGATGGCCGATCACGGTTTCACCGCCGAACGGCATCGCGCCAATCTCGGACTGACGCCGCACCGCATGACTTTCGTCGGCGTTCCGGTGGTTTGACTCAGTCCGTCGATTTCGGCATACCGATCACCTCGTTCTTTGAAGCGAACGCCAGTGTGATGGTGGCCTCATGAATCCGATCTTCGCCAACCTGCCCACCACCGTCTTCGAGGTCATGTCGCAGCTGGCGCGCGAGACCGGCGCGATCAATCTCGGCCAGGGCTTCCCCGACGATCCCGGCCCGCTCGACGTGCGCCAGAAGGCCGCCGAGGCGGTCGTGTCGGGGTGGAACCAGTATCCGCCCATGATGGGCCTGCCCGAACTGCGGCAGGCGGTCGCCGATCACTACCGCCACCATCAGGGGCTCGTGATGGATGCCAACCAGGAGGTGATGATCACCTCCGGCGCCACGGAGGCGCTGGCCGGGGCACTGTTCTCGCTGATCGAGCCGGGCGACGAGGTCGTGCTGTTCCAGCCGATGTACGACGCCTATCTGCCGCTGGTCCGTCGTGCCGGCGGCGTGCCGCGCTTCGTGACGCTGCGTCCGCCGCACTGGCGCTTCACCGAGGAGGATCTCGCGAAGGTCTTCACCGACAAGACTCGCGTCGTGCTTCTCAACAACCCGCTCAATCCTGCCGCCTCCATTTTCCCGACCGAGGACCTCGAACTCCTCGGCCGCTTCTGCGAGCGTTTCGGCGCCACCGTCATCTCCGACGAGGTCTGGGAGCATGTGATCTTCGACGGCCGGCGCCACGTCTCCGTGCTGGCTGTGGACACGCTGCGCGAGCGGTCGGTGAAGATCGGCTCGGCCGGAAAGATCTTCTCGCTGACCGGCTGGAAGGTGGGCTTCGTCGTCGCCGCCCCCGCGATCATGAAGGTACTGTCCAAGGCGCACCAGTTCCTCACCTTCACCACGCCGCCGAACCTGCAGGCGGCGGTCGCCTACGGGCTCGCCAAGGACAATTCCTACTTCGAGGGCATGCGCGCCGACCTGCAGCGTTCGCGCGACCTGTTCCATGCCGGGCTCGACGGCTCTGGTTTCCAGGTGTTGCCGAGCGCGGCAACCTATTTCATCAATGTCGATCTCGCCGCTGCGGGAATCTCCGACGACGTTGCCTTCTGCAAGGCGCTGGTCAGCGACCACGGCGTCGCGGCCATTCCCGTCTCGGCGTTCTATGCCGAGACGCCGGTGACCTCGGTGGTCAGGTTCTGCTTCGCCAAGAAGGACGAGACGCTCAACGGCGCCCTCGACCGTCTCGTGCGGGTCTTTGCCAAGGCGGCGTGACGCAGCCTCAGGCCGTTTCGAGTTCGCCGGTAAGCGCCGGCTGGGCTGCGGCCCTCTCGCACAGATCGGCGATCGATATCTGCGCCAGCCGGTCGAAATAGTCGCGCTCGGCCTCTGCCATGGCCGGGACGATGACGCCCTCGACCAGGGGCGACAGTGATTCGAACTCGTCGCTCAACGTCCCGACCGCGGTGCGGACGATCTCGGCGCAGTTGATGCGGTGGCGTTCGCGGGCGACGTCGTAGCCCCCCCTGGGGCCACGAAGACCTTTCAGGATGCCGGCCCGGACGAGCGCCTGGAGCAGGGGTTCGAGATGGCGGGGCGGAAGATTGTGGCGCGCGGCCAGCGCCTTCGCCGACACGGGTGCGTCCACCGCGTGAACGGCGATATCGACAACGGCGGCAATCGCCAGCCGGCCACGACGAGACAGGATGGGCATGGGTCCCTCAATGCATGGGAAGACGTCGTTTCTTCCCACCTCAAACAAATCATGGATCAGAGCAAAAACAGAAGACCATTTCGTGCATGCGGCCAATGCCTGCAACGCAGAGAAGAATTTTCCTATGTGCCGGTCGAACCAAAACCCCCGATTCCACGAGTGGTTTCATCCAGCTTTTCGACGGTAATCAGGTCCGCAACCGTGACGGGTGCAATGACGAGCTGGGCAATGCGTTCACCGCGGGCGATTTTCACAGGTTCATCACCGAGATTGATCAGCAGAACCTTCACCTCGCCGCGATAGTCGCTGTCGATCGTGCCCGGCGCGTTGAGCACCGTCAGCCCGTGCCTGATCGCGAGACCGGAGCGCGGCCGGACCTGGCCTTCATATCCCGGCGGAATCGCAAGTTCGAGGCCGGTCGGCACCGCAGCGCGGGCGCGCGGCGCCAGCGTGATGGGCGCATCCTCGGGCGGGGCCGCGACCAGGTCCATGCCGGCTGCGCCGTCGGTCTGGGCGCGCGGCAGCGGCAGTCCCTCGCCATGGGGAAGCCGGCGGACGGCGATCTGCAATCTTCGGCTCATCGTGCGGCGACCCTGTCGGCGAGGCGGGCGACGAGAGCGCGCGCCACCGCATCCTTGGACTGGCGCTCCCAGGTCTCGACCCCGTCGGGCGTGACCAAGTGGACGGTGTTGGCGTCGCCGCCGAATGTGCCGGTGCCCGTGGCGACGTCGTTGGCGACGATCAGGTCGCAGCCCTTGCGGGCGAGCTTGGCCCGGGCGTTGTCGATGACGTTCTCCGTCTCTGCCGCAAAGCCCACGACGAGGCGCGGCCGGTTCGCGGCGAGCTTTGCCACAGTGGCGAGGATGTCGGGGTTCTCCACGAAGGCGAGGGCGGGCGGGCCTCCCTCCCCCTTCTTGATCTTGCCGCCGGCGACCTCCGCCACCCGCCAGTCGGCGACGGCGGCCGCGAAGACGGCGATGGTGGCGGGCAGGGCGGACTCCACGGCCGCCATCATGTCGCGGGCGCTCTCCACATGGACGGTCGTCACGCCGACCGGATCGGGCAGGGCGACCGGCCCGGTCACCAGCGTCACCGTGGCACCGGCCTCCGCCGCGGCGCGGGCGATGGCGTGGCCCTGTTTGCCGGAGGAGTGGTTGGAGATGTAGCGCACCGGGTCGATCGCCTCACGGGTCGGACCGGACGTCACCACCACATGGTGTCCGGTGAGCGGGCGGCCGACCGCGGGATCGGCCATCAGCTGCTCGATCGCGGCGATGATCTCCGGCACTTCCGCCATGCGGCCGGGCCCGAACTCCCCGCAGGCCATGCCACCCTCGTTGGGGCCTACCACCGCGACGCCGTCGCCGCGCAGGGTGGCGAGATTGCGCTGTGTGGCCGGGTGCAGCCACATGCGCACGTTCATGGCGGGGGCGATGAGCACCCTCTTGTCGGTGGCGAGCAGCGCCGTGGAGGCGAGGTCGTTGGCGAGGCCGTTCGCCATCTTGGCCATCAGATCGGCGGTTGCGGGGGCCACCGCGATCAGGTCGGCGTCGCGCGACAGCTCGATATGACCCATCTCGTTCTCGTCGGTGAGCGAGAACAACTCCTGGAAGACCTTGTCGCCGGTTAGCGAGCCGACCGAGAGCGGCGTGACGAACTCGGTTCCCGCCTTCGTCAGGATGGCGCGAACCCTCGCGCCGCGGTCCTGCAGGCGGCGGATCAGGTCGAGCGACTTGTAGGCGGCGATGCCGCCGCCGATGACGAGGAGAATGCGTTTGCCGTGAAGCATGGTTGTGCCTGCACCCGGAGAGGGCCGAGACCCTAACGGGTTGTGTGTTGCGCTGCAAAGTCTCCCGCCTGATCGGGACGGCCGCCTTTCGGCCGTCCCGATCAGGCGGGAGGAGCGGCGGGCTCCGATGCCGGGGGGCGAGGCGGTGTTTCCGCGAGAAGCTGCCAGACCGTCACGAACATGGCGGCAATCAGCGGGCCAACCACAAAGCCGTTGAGCCCGAAGATCTGGATGCCGCCGAGGGTCGAAATCAGGATCATATAGTCCGGGAGCTTGACATCCTTGCCGACCAGTCTCGGACGCAGGACGTTGTCGGCAAGGCCGATGACGATCATGCCGAAAGCTGAGAGCACGATCGCCTGCCACACGGCCCCCGTGGCGAAGAGATAGATCGCGACCGGTCCCCAGACGAGGCTCGCACCAACGGCGGGAACCAGCGAGAGGAAAGCCATCAGGGCGGCCCATAGCAGCGGAGAGGGGATGCCGAGCACCCAGAAGATTAAGCCGCCCAGCGCGCCCTGTAGCAGGGCGATGAGAAAGCCGCCCTTCACGGTTGCCCGCACGACGAGGGTGAACCTGTCGAGGAGGGCGCGGCGGCGGCGCGGCTGGAGCGGCAGCTTGTCGGCGATGCGTCCGATCAGGCCGCCGCCGTCGCGCAGCAGGAAGAACAGCAGATAGAGCATCACCGCGAGGTCGATGACGAAGCCGGCCGTGCCCTGGCCGATGCTCACGGCGCGCGAAGCAATCGACTGGCTGCTCGCGGTAGCCCAGGAGGCGAGACGTTCCTGCACATCGGCCGCGTTGTAGATACCGTAGCGGGCGGCGAAGTCGGTGACCCAGGCGGGCAGGCTGGCGATGATCCGCCGAATCAGGCCACCGAGATCGATTCGTCCATCCTGCATCGCCGCATAGGTTTCGGCGCCCTGCGCGACAAGGCTCGCGCCAATGGCCAGGAACGGCAGGATGACGATCAGGAGAACGGCCGCCAGTGTGATCAGCGCCGCCACGCCCGGCCTTTTCGGCATGGCCCGCGCCACCCGGGCGTTGACGGGGGCGAAGACGATGGCGGTGACGATGGCCCACAGGATGGCGCCGAAGAAGGGCCAGAGAATCCAGGCGAACAAGAGGCTGACGACGATCAGCAGTGCCACGAAACCCACATCGTCGAACTTGCGCATTGTCGCCCCCGGCGGCCGGCTCCCGCGGGAGCCCAGGCACTTGAAAACGCCTGAGAATGGAAAAGGAGCCGCTAAGCTGGCGCTTTTTCCGATCTCAGCGGAATGGCGGCTCGTCGAAGCTCCTGAGCTTGCGCGAGTGGATGGTGCCGCCGGTGCGCTTCAGCCGCTCCACCGCATCGAGCCCGACAAGCAGGTGTTGCGCCACGGCGCTGGCATAGAAGGCGTTGGCGGCGCCGGGCAGCTTGATCTCGCCGTGCAGCGGCTTGTCGGAGACGCAGAGCAACGTTCCGTAGGGCACGCGCAGCCGGTAGCCCTGCGCCGCGATGGTGCCGCTCTCCATGTCCACCGCAATGGCGCGCGACAGGTTGAACAGGCGCGATTCCTGCGTATAGCGCAGTTCCCAGTTGCGGTCGTTGTTGGTGACGACAGTGCCGGTCCGCAGGCGGTGCTTCAGCGCCTCGCCGGTCATGCCGGTGACGGCGGCGCAGGATTCCTGCAGCGCCGTCTGAATTTCCGCCAGCGCAGGGATGGGGATCTCCGGCGGCACGAGCTGGTCGAGGATGCGGTCGCGCCTCAGATAGGCGTGTGCGAGCACATAGTCGCCGATCTCCTGCGCCTGCCTGAGGCCGCCGCAATGGCCGATCATCAGCCAGCAATGGGGCCTGAGCACCGCCAGGTGATCGGTGATGTTCTTCGCGTTCGACGGACCGACGCCGATATTGACCAGCGTCACGCCGGCCGTGCCGCTCCGCTCGAGATGATAGGCGGGCATCTGGAAGCGGTGCCAGGGTGAGGCGGCGATCCGCACCGCGCCGCCATCCAGCGTCTCGCGGGTGATGCTCTGCCCGCCGGGGGCCACCAGCCGCTCCGCCCGGCCGGCGGCGATCTCCTCCGCCGCCCAGGCCACGAACTGGTCGACATAGCGGTGGTAGTTGGTCAGCAGGATCCAAGGCTGGGCCGCGCGCCAGTCGGTGCCGGTGTAGTGGATCAGCCGGCGCAGGGAATAGTCCACGCGCACCGCGTCGAACAGCGACAGGGGCAGGGCGCCATTCGGCAGCCCCTCGAAGATGCCGTCGGCCACCTCGTCGCCGACCAGCGACAGAAGCGGGACGGGGAAGTGGCGGGCAAGCTCGGACGGGGTGCGGCCGCCCGCCGCCAGTTCATCGACGCCGTCGAGCACATAGGGATAGGGGATCTCCTGCGTGGACGGGCGGACATCGAGGGTGGCGCCGTACTCCTCCGTCAGAGGCCGCAACTGGTCGAGCAGGTAGCGCCGGAAGAAGCCGGGCTGCGTTACCGTTGTCGTGTAGAGCCCGGGGCGTGAGAACTTGGCATAGGCGCGGCGGTTGCGCGGCGCTGCGCGCTCGGGCGCATAGGTGACGGCGAGTTCCGGATAGACGAAGCGCGCGCGCTCCTCTGGCGAGGGCGGCGCGCCGCCGTCGAGATAGCGAGCGAGGGCGCTGCGCAGGGCAGCGGTCGCATCCTCGTAGAGGGCTTCGAGCCGGTCGATGGCAAGTTCGGGCGTCAGGCGGTCAGTCATGGCGCGACTATAGGCGCGCCGTCACTCCGGCAGAAGGCGGCTTCATGTCTCCGGCGTATCGGCCAGAGGCTGCCAGTGGGCGGGATAGTCGACCTGGGTCAGGTAGAGCGCATGCGCCGGTCCCACCATGCCACAGGCCTTGCGGTCGCGGGCGGCGAGCGCATCGCGCACGTCGTCGGCGGACCACAGCCCCTCGCCGGTGAGCTTCACCGTGCCGACCATGGAGCGCACCTGGTTGTGCAGGAAGGAGCGGGCATCCAGCCGGCATTCGATACCGGACGCCGTGCGGATGATGTCGAAGCGGTCGAGGTTCTTCACCGGCGACTTGGCCTGGCATTCGGTGGAGCGGAATGTGGTGAAGTCGTGCCGACCGATGAGGACGTTCGCCGCCTCCTGCATGAGCGCGACGTCGAGCGGCTTCGGCGACCACCAGGCGCGTTCGCGCTCCAGCGTCAGCGGCGGGCGGCGGTCGATGATGCGGTAGAGGTAGTGGCGGCGGACAGCGGAGAACCGGGCGTCGAACTCGTCCGGCATCTTCTCGGCGGCGACGACGGCGATGGCCTCGTCCTTGAGGTAGCGATTGGTGGCGTCGCGCACGACCCGATTCGGCCAGTCGCGCGCAAGATCCACATGGGCAACCTGCCCCGTCGCATGGACGCCGGCATCGGTGCGGCCGGCGCCCGCCACCGTCACCGTCTCGCCGCAGAACGCGGCGATGGCGCGGACAAGCTCGCCCTGCACCGACTTGCCGTAGCTTGCGGCCTGCATCTGCCATCCAAGATAGGGCCCGCCGTCATATTCGATGGTCAGCTTGTAGCGGGGCACTAGCCGAAAACCGCGCCGGGCCCGACCTTCGCGCCGTTGAGGAAATCGATGGCCTTCATGGCCTTCGCGCCGGCGCGCTGCACCTCGACGAGGCGCACGGCCCCCTCGCCACAGGCCACCGTCATGTCAGTGTCGAGCAGCGTGCCCGGCGCGCCGATGCCGGCGGCGAGCGTCGTGCGCAGCGCCTTCACCCGTTCCGGTCCCTTGCCGAGGTCGGCCTCGAACCAGGCACCGGGAAAGGGCGAGAGGCCGCGCACCTTGTTGTGGACTTCGCGCGCCGGGCGCGACCAGTCGACGCGCGCCTCCGCCTTGTCGATCTTGGCGGCATAGGTGACGCCCTCCGCGGCCTGGGGCACGAAGGCGAGCGATCCGCGGTCGAGGGCGGCGAGCGCCCGCACCATCAGGTCGGCGCCGAGCGTCGCCATGC